>CAZVHU010000001.1:0-6443 GCA_964627075.1 uncultured Enterobacteriaceae bacterium
CAGTGCTCGGTCTGCTCCCTCCGCCCGCGGCACGGCTCCGCGCGGCCCGATGGGGACCCCTTGCGACAGCGCCGGGCGGCGCGACCCATGACCCGGCTGCGGGGGCCCGAAGTGTAAAGCGGGACTTTACACTCTGCGGCCTGGCGGCCGGCTACTCCGCGTCGGGCTGCTTGGCGGGTTGCGCGCGGAGGAAGGCGTCGAGCTGCATGCATTCGCCGAACACGCGCATCACGGTCGGGAACCTGGAGGTGTCGTTGTCGTAGCGCCGCGCGTTGAAGACCTGCGGCACGAGGCAGCAGTCGGCCATGGTCGGCGCATCGCCGTGCGAGAAGCGGCCGGTGCCGGCGCCGCGCGCCATCGCGGCCTCGAGCTTCGTCAGGCCGTCGTCGATCCAGTGCCGGTACCACTCGGCGACCTGCGGCTCGCTTCCGCCCACGCCCGAGCGCAGGTAGTCGAGGGTGCGCTTGTTGTTGAGCGGGTGGATCTCGCAGGCGACCAGGAGTGAAAGAGCGCGCACTCGCGCGCGGCCGTAGGAATCCCCCGGCAGCAGCGGCGGCTTCGGGTACTTCTCCTCCAGGTACTCCATGATCGCGAGCGACTGCGCGAGCACCTGCCCGTCGTCGAGCTCCAGCGCCGGCAGCAGCTGCTGCGGGTTGACGGCGCCGAACTCCGCGCGCTGGTGCTCGTTCCTGCCCAGGTGCACCGGCACCGCGTCGTAGGCGAGCCCTTTGAGGTTGAGCGCAATCCTCAGCCTGAAGGGCGACGAGCCGCGGAAAAACGTATACAGCTTCACAGCGGCGCGATCATCTTCACCTTGAGCTCGCCCACGCCGTCGATGCCGGCGTGCAGCTCGTCGCCCGCCACCACCGGCCCCACGCCCGCGGGGGTGCCTGAGAAGATGATGTCGCCCGGCTCGAGCGTGTAGTACTCCGAGAGGTAGGCGATCTGCTCCGGCACCGACCAGATCATCTCCGAGAGATCCGCCTTCTGGCGCTGCTTGCCGTTCACCGTGAGCCAGATCGCGCCCCTCGCCGGATGGCCGATCTTGCTGGCAGGCATGAGGGCACCGCAGGGCGCCGCCTCGTCGAAGTCCTTGCCGAAATCCCACGGCCGGCCGTGGTCCTTGCCCCATTGCTGAAGGTCGCGGCGCGTCATGTCGAGGCCCACCGCGTAGCCGAACACGTGCTCGGTGGCGCGCCTGGCGTCGATGCGGCGCCCGCCCCTGGCGAGCGCCACCACCATCTCGGTCTCGTAGTGCAGGTTGGCGGTCTTCGCCGGGTAATGCACCGGGCCGCCGCCGGGCACCAGCGCGTGCGCCGACTTGATGAAGAAGAACGGCTGCTCGCGGCCGTCGCCGCCCATTTCCTTCTGGTGCTCGGCATAGTTGCGGCCGACGCAGAAGATGCGCCGCACCGGGAAGCTGTCGCCGGAGCCGGCGATGGAAATCGCGGGCGGCGCCCACAGGGGAATCGCGTACGCCATGGAATCCTTTCGGCTGGGAAAACGGCGCGCGGCGCGCGCCGAGGCGCGGATTCTAGCGCTTGCCGGCGAGCTCGCGCTCGAGGATTTCGCGCAGCCGGTATCGCTGCACCTTGCCGGTGGCGGTGCGCGGCAGCTCGGCGATCGGGCGGATCCACTTCGGGCGCTTGTGGCGCGGCAGCTTCGCCTCGCAGGCGAGCTGCGCGGCGCGCGTCGTCGCCTCGCCGCCGTCGCCCGTGGCGACGAACAGCGCCAGCCGCTCGAAGCCGTCGCCGTCGGTGACGCGCACGCAGGCCGCTTCCGCGATCCCCGCCTCGCCGATCACCGCTTCCTCGAGTTCCCCAGGCTGCACCCACTGGCCGGCGATCTTCACCAGCTCGTCGGCGCGACCATGGTGGCTGTAGAAGCCTTGCGCGTCGCGCGCGAAAAGGTCGTTGGAGCAGAACCAGCCGTCGCGGAACAGCGCCCGCGTGAGCTCCGGGCGGTTGACGTAGCCGAGCGCGAGCGCAGGGTGCCTGAGCCAGAGCACCGCCGGCTCCTGCGGCGGCGCCTCGTGCCCGTCGGCGGTGAGCAGGCGCGCCTCGACCCCCGCGACCGGCCTGCCGGTGTGCCGGCCGTCGGAGGTGCCCGCGGGCGTGATCATGCACACGCAAAAAGTCTCCGACATGCCGTAGAGCGACAGGATCTCGTTGCCGGTGGCGGCGCGCCACTGCTCGATCACCGGCGCAGGCAGGCGCTCGCCCGCCGACACCGCCCAGCGCGCCGCGCGCAGCGGCTCGAGGCGCTCGGGCGCGAGCGCGAGCAGCCGCTTGTAGAAGGTCGGCACGCTGAAGAACGCCTTCGGCCGGTGGCGCGCCGCGGCCGCGAGCACGCTCTCGACCTCGGCCCACTCCGGGTGCAGCACCGCCGTGCAGCCCAGCGCGAGCGGCCCGAGCAGGCCGTGCTCCATGGCGTAGGAAAAGAAAAGCTTCGACGTCGCGAGCACCCGGTCGCCGGGCTGAAGGGCCAGCGGATCGCGCAACGCGGCGCCCACCGAAGTCACGGCGCGATGCGCGTGCACCATTCCCTTGGGCTTGCCGGTGGTGCCCGAGGAGTACAGCCAGAACGCGGGATCGTCGGCACGCGCAGGATGCGCCTGCTCGAGCGGCGCAGCCATTGAAAGCGCGCGCCGCCACGACAGCGGCCCGGACGGCGCGCCGGGACCCGCGACCGACAGCCTGCCGCTGCGCTCCAGTTCCGCAGCGAGATCGGGCCGCGCCGCGGCGAACACGTCCTCGATGATCGCGAGGCGCGCGCCGCTGTCGGCGAGGATGTAGCGATACTCGTCTACGGAGAGCTTGTTGTTGAGCGCCACCGCGACCGCGCCCGCGCGCAGCACGCCGAGCCACGCGGCGGCGAACTCCGGCGTGTCGCGCATCAGCAGCAGCACGCGCTCGCCCGGCGCGATGCCGCGCGCGCGCAACGCGCCGGCGGCGCGCGCCACCTGCGCCGCGAGCTCGGCATAGGTGAGGGACTCGTCGCCGCACAGGATCGCGGTGCGCGAGGCGTGCCGCGCGAGCGCCTCGGGTCCGAGCAGGAAATGCGCGCCGTTCATGGTGGAACTGCGCCGCAGGATACCGCACGCCCCGGCGCCCGGCGATGCGCCAGATCAAACCCGGCGGCTTGCGCCGCACGCGGCGCTGGCCTAGCATGCCGCATGCAAGTCGTTGGCCGGCCAAACAGTTTGGCCTCGAAACAAACCGCCGCGGCGCGGCACGCCGAGCGCCGGCCGCTCAACCCGGGCGCGCTGCCCGGGCTGCTCGGCTACCGGCTGCGCCTCGCGCAGCAGGCGGTGTTCCGCGACTTCGCCCAGAGCGTCCAGGGCCTCTCGCCCGGGCGGGTGGGGCTGCTGATGCTGGTGGACGCCAACCCCGGCATCACGCAGAGCCGCCTCGCGGAGGCCGCGCGCCGCGATCGCTCGACCATGGTGGGCGTGCTCGACCAGCTCGAGGGGCGCGGCCTGATCGAGCGCCGCCGCGGCGCCGACCGGCGCTCGAACGGCCTTTGGCTCACGCGCGGGGGCCGGGCGTTCCTGTCCCGCGCGCTCGCGCGCATCGCGGCGCACGAGCGCAGGATCGCCGCGCGCCTGTCGCCAGCCGAGCACCGGCAGTTGCTCGCGCTGCTGGGCAAGATCGCCGGCTGAAGCGCTGCTCGCGGCGCGTGCTACGCTGAACGCATGCAGAACCCCGCAAAGCCGCTCGAGGAGCTGCGCGCGCGCATCCGCGAGGCGCTGAAGGACTCTCCGGCGAAGGACCTGGAAAAGAACCTGCAGGCGCTCGCCGGCGCGTTCTTCGAGCGCTTCGAGCTCGCTTCGCGAGAAGACCTCGAGGTGCAGAAAAAGTTGCTCGAGCGCGCGCAAGCGAAGCTCGCCGCGCTCGAAGCCCGCCTTGCCGAGCTGGAAAAGCGCGCCGCCGGCACGCGCAAGCCGTAGCCGAACCCGCGGTAAACCGCCCGCCCCCTCGGCGCGTTGCTGGTAGCGAGGGGAATTTCCATGTCGCTTGCCGTGGTGGCGAGCCGCGCGCTCGCCGGGATCGCCGCGCCCGAAGTCACCGTGGAGGTGCACCTGGGCCCGGGGCTGCCCGCGTTCCACATCGTCGGGCTGCCCGAGGCGGAGGTGCGCGAGGCGAAGGACCGCGTGCGCGCGGCGCTCAACCACGCCCGGTTCGAGTTCCCCGCGCGCCGCATCACGGTGAATCTCGCGCCGGCCGACCTGCCCAAGGACTCGAGCCGCTTCGACCTGCCGATCGCGCTCGGCATCCTCGCCGCGAGCGGACAGGTGAAAGGCGCGGCGCTCGCCGGCCACGAGTTCGCGGGCGAGCTTTCGCTCACGGGCGAGCTGCGGCCGGTACGCGGCGTGCTCGCAATGGCGCTGGGAGCGGGCGCGGCCGGCCGGGCGTTCGTGCTTCCGGCGCAGAGCGCGGCGCAAGCCGCGCTCGCCGCGCGCGCACGAATCCTACCGGCGGCGAGCCTGCTCGAAGTCTGCGCGCATCTCGCAGGCGATGCGCCGCTCGCCGAGTACCGCAACGCGGCTGCGCGACCGCTCCCGGCCTATCCCGATCTGTGCGACGTGAGGGGCCAGCAGCAGGCGAAGCGCGCGCTCGAGATCGCCGCCGCCGGCGCGCACGCGCTCTTGATGGTCGGTCCGCCCGGCACGGGAAAGTCGATGCTCGCGGCGCGCTTCGCGGGAATCCTGCCGCCGATGTCGGAGGAAGAGGCGCTCGAATCGGCGGCGATCCAGAGCGCGGCGAGCAGCGGGTTCGACGCCGCGCGCTGGGGCATGCGCCCGGTGCGCGCGCCGCACCACGGCGCCTCGGCGGTCGCGCTCGTGGGCGGCGGCAGCCCGCCGCGCCCCGGCGAGATCTCGCTCGCGCACCACGGCGTGCTGTTCCTGGATGAGCTGCCGGAATTCCCGCGCGCGGCGCTGGAGGCGCTGCGCGAGCCGCTCGAGTCGGGCGCGATCTCGATCGCGCGCGCCGCGCGCCAGGCGACGTTTCCGGCGCGCTTTCAGCTGGTCGCGGCGATGAACCCCTGCCCCTGCGGCTACCTCGGCCACGCTTCCGGCCGCTGCCGCTGCACCCCGCAGGCGGTCGCGCGCTACCGCGGCCGCATCTCCGGGCCGCTCGCCGACCGCATCGACCTCAAGGTCGAGGCGCCGGCGCCGCGCGAGGCCGAGCTCACCGGCGCGCCGGGCGAACCCTCGAGCGCGGTGCGGGAGCGCGTGCTCGCGGCGCGCGCGCGGCAACTCGCGCGCCAAGGCAAGCCCAACGCGTGGCTCGGCGCGCGCGAGACCGAGCGCCAGTGCGTCGCCGAGCCCGGGGCGCTGGATCTCTTGCGCCAGGCGATCGGGCGGCTCGCGCTCTCGGCGCGGGCGTATCACCGCGTCCTGCGCGTCGCGCGTTCGATCGCCGACCTTGCCGGGAGCGACGCGCTTGCAGCTGCGCACGTCGCGGAGGCGATCCAGTACCGGCGCCTCGATGCCGCCCTGTAGCGGCAGAATTCTTCCCGATCGGGAAGAATTTCCCGCGCCGCCGCCCCTGTAGACTCGCCGCATGGCGACCTACGCGATCGGCGACGTGCAGGGCTGCGCCGACGAGCTCGACGCGCTCCTCGGGCGCATCGGGTTCGATCTCGCGCGCGACCGGCTCTGGTTCGTCGGCGACCTCGTCAACCGGGGTCCGAAGTCGCTCGAAGTGCTGCGCCGCGTGCGGGCGCTGGGCGACGCCGCGGTGGTGGTGCTCGGCAACCACGACCTGCACCTCGTGTGCCACGCCGAGGGCTTGTGGCGGCGGCGCGCCGACGACACGCTCGACGAGGTGCTCGCTGCGGCCGACGGCGCGGAACTCGTCGCGTGGCTGCGCGCGCGGCCGCTGATGCACATCGAGGGCCGCTACGCGATGGTGCACGCCGGGCTCCTGCCGCAGTGGTCGCTCGGGCGCGCGCGCGAGCTTGCGCGAGAGGTGGAGGCCGCGCTGCAGGGCCCGAAGTACCGGGATTTCCTCGCCAACATGTACGGCAGCAAGCCCGATCGCTGGGACGACGCCCTCGCCGGCCACGACCGGCTGCGCGTGATCGTCAACGCGATGACGCGGCTGCGCTTCTGCACCGCGGACGGCCGGATGGAGTTCCGGGAAAAGGGCAGGACCCCGCCGCGGGGCTTCAGCGCCTGGTTCGATGCGCGCGCCGCGCGCGAGGAGCCGGCGATCGTTTGCGGCCACTGGTCCGCGCTCGGGGTGAAGCTCACCGAAAGACTCGTCGCGCTAGACAGCGGCTGCGTGTGGGGCGGGAGCCTCTCGGCCCTCAGGCTGGAGGATCGCGCGCTGTTTCAGGTACCCTGCCGCTGTCACCAGCCACTGGAGAAAGCCTCATGAGAGATCCTGTATCAACCGCTCTCGGGGGGTGCGGGGGGGCCGGGAAGGCTCCGAGCG
>CAZVHU010000001.1:6453-66841 GCA_964627075.1 uncultured Enterobacteriaceae bacterium
ACAGTTTGCTGCTTTTCCCCGGGGGGGGGGGGGGGGGGGGGGGCCCGGGGCGGCCCCGGGGCGCGCATCCGGGGGGGGCCCCCCCCCCCCCGCTCCGATGACCGGGTGTATTTTCTGCAAGATCGTGGCGCGGCAGATCCCGTCCACCGTGGTGCACGAGGACGCGGCCACCCTCGCCTTCATGGACATCGGGCAGGTGAACCCCGGGCACGTGCTGGTCGCCTGCAAGGCGCACGTCGATAACGTCTATGCGCTCGACGAGGCCCAAGCCGCGGCAGTGTCGCGCGCGGTGCTGCGCGTGGCGCGCGGCATTCGCGATGCCTTCGCGCCCGAGGGCCTGTCGGTCTACCAGGCGAACGGCAAGGCGGCAGGCCAGACGGTGTTCCACTATCACGTCCATCTCGTGCCGCGCGCCGAGGGCGACGGCATGGCGCTCGCCTGGCCGGTGAAGAACCCGCCGCGCGCGAAGCTCGAGGAGTACGCCGCCCGCATCCGGGCCAAGCTCGGCTGAGCGGCCGCGCGCCCCCTTACCAGGGCGAGGCGCCGAAGGCCTTGCGGTAGCGCGCCTCGATCTCGGCGTGCGAGGGACGGTGGTTCTGCGCGCCGCGGTGCGCGATCTTGATCGCCCCGAGCAGCGCCGCGAGCCGCCCCGTGCGCGGCCATTCCCAGCCGCGCGCGATGCCGTAGAGCAGCCCCGCGCGGTAAGCGTCGCCGCAGCCGGTCGGGTCGGCGAGCGTTTCGGCCTCTACGCAGGGGATTTCGTGGCGCACGCCGTCGGCGTGGATCACCGAGCCCTTCGCGCCCATCGTCTGCACCAGCGCCTTGAGCTCACCCGAAAGGTCCTCCAGGCTGCGGCCGGTCTTTTCCTCGAGCAGCTTGCCCTCGTAGTCGTTCACCGCCACGTAGTCTGCGAGGCGCACCAGCTCCTCGAGCTCGGCGCGCGAGAACATCGGCAGCCCCTGCCCCGGGTCGAACATGAAAGGGATGCCGTGCGCGGCGCACTCGCGCGCGTGCTGCTGCATGCCTTCCTTGCCTGCGGGGCCGATGATCGCCAGGCGCGCGCCGAGTGAGCGGCTGACGTGGTTCGCGTGCGAGTGGTTCATCGCGCCCGGATGGAACGCCGTGATCTGGTTGTCGTCGAGGTCGGTGGTGATGAACGCCTGCGCGGTGAACTGCCCGGCGATGCGCGCGAGCCCCCCGGCGCCGATGCCGAGCGCGGCGAGGCGCTCGAGATAGGGCTGGATGTCCTCGCCCACGCTCGCCATGACGATCGGCTCCTCGCCCAGCAGCTTCAGGTTGTAGGCGATGTTGCCGGCGGTGCCGCCGAACTCGCGGCGCATCTCGGGCGTGAGGAAGCACACGTTGAGGATGTGCAGCTGGTCGGCGAGCAGGTGGTTCCGGAAGCGGTCCGGAAACACCATGATGGTGTCGTAGGCGATCGAGCCGCTCACCAGGATGGTCATGCTTTTCCTTCAGGGATAGAAAAGGTACAGGCGGTAGCCGATCGCCTTGACGCGGCTTGCGTCGAAGCTCAGCCGCAGCACTGCCTCGGTGCCGGGCGCGATGCCCTGCGCGGCGCGCTCCGCGAGCCCGGTCTGCAGGTACTCGGCGGGCGCGAGCACGCGCCGGACCACGGCCTGGTCGCGCTCGTCGGTGAGCGTGAGCTCGAGCGACGGGTATTCCTGCGGGAACGGCGCGCGGTTGCGGATCACCGCGTTGAGCACGATCACCCCCGCGCGCCGGCCATCGGTCTGCAGGTCGGAGGTCTCGATGCTCATCAGCTCCGGCCGCCGCGGCAGCCGCAGCTCGCAACCCAGGCGCGCGCACAGCTGCGCCAGCGGCGCGCGCGCCTCGGGCACGAGCACCGCGATCTCGGTGCGGAAATGCAGCAGCGCCTGCGCCGCGAGGAGCAATGCGAGCAGCGCGGCGCCCAGGCCCCAAAGCAGCCGATGGCGCGGCGGCTCGGGCTCCTCTTCCACCATGAACTCGGGCAGCAGCTCGGGCTCGCCCGCGCCGGCCGCGGCATCGAGCCGCGCGCCGGGGGGGATCGAAGCGGTCGCGGCGCGGCGCGCGGCTTCGAACAGCGCGAGCTGCGGCGAGGGCTCGTGCTCGACCGCCGCCTCGCCCTGCTCCACCAGCCCTGCGAGCCCGTCGAAGACCTGCGCGCACTTGCCGCAGCGGACCCTGCCGCCGCGCGCGCCGAGTTGCGCCGGCAGCACGCGAAACGCGGTGCCGCAATGCGCGCAGCGCGTGATCAGCGTCAACGCCGCCGCCCCTCGATCAACACCCAGCCCTCCTCCATGGCACCGGGACCAGGCTCGAAATCGGCCGCGTAGGCCGCGCGCACCTCGGGACCCTGCGCCGCCAGCACGCCGCTCAGCGCGATGCGCCCGCCGCGGCGCACGCGCGCCGCGAGTGCGGGCTCGAGATCGATCAGGGGCTGGGCGAGGATGTTGGCCACGACGAGGTCGTAGTCTCCGGCGGGCAGCGCGTGCGGCGGCGCGACGCTCAGCTCGACGCCGTTGGCGCGCGCGTTCGCCGCCGCCGCCTCGAGCGCCTGCGGATCGAGATCCGTCGCGGCGACGCGGCGCGCGCCGAGCTTGGCGGCGGCGATCGCCAATATACCCGAACCGCACCCGTAGTCGAGCAGCGACTCGCCGCCGCGCAGCGTGCGCGCGAGCCACGCGAGCGCCAGGCGCGTGGTGGCATGGTGGCCGGTGCCGAAGGCGAGTCCCGGATCGAGCCGCACCACGATCGCCGAGGGGTCCGGCGGCTCGCCGCGCCAGCTCGGCACGATCCACAGGCGCGGCGCGACCTGCAGCGGATCGAACTGCGACTGCGTGCGCCGCACCCAGTCCTCGTCGGCGACGCGCTCGGTCCGGAAGCGCGGCGCCGCGGCGAGCCCCGCGCTGCGCGCGGCCCGCGCGACGAGCGCTGCGGCGTCGGCCTGCGGCGCGGCGAGCGCCACGATGCGCGTGCGCCGCCAGCCCGGCGAGGACTCCCACCCCTTGCTTGCCGCCCCGGAGCCGGCGCTGCCCGGCTCGGCGAACAGCGCGTGCTCCTCCGGCGTGCCCGCGTCCGCGTCCTCGAGCGCCACGGAATCGGCGCCCGCCTCGAGCAGCGCCTCGGTGAGCGCCTCCGCTCCCGGCTGCTCGACCTCGAGCGTGATCGCGAGCCAGGGCACGCGGCTATTACTTCTTCTTGTTCTCTTGGGCGAGCTTGTGCTCGAGGTAATGGATCGAGGTGCCGCCGCGCAGGAAGCGGTTGTCGTGCAGCAGATCCAGGTGCAGCGCGATGTTGGTCTGGATGCCCTCCACCACCATCTCCGAGAGCGCGATGCGCATGCGGCGGATCGCCTGCTCACGGTCGGCGCCGTAGGCAATCACCTTGCCGATCATCGAGTCGTAGTGCGGCGGCACGCTGTAGCCAGCGTAGACGTGCGAGTCGACGCGGATGCCGGGGCCGCCCGGCGGGTGGTAGGACACGATCTTCCCGGGCGACGGCGTGAAGCGGTACGGGTCCTCGGCGTTGATGCGGCACTCGATGGCGTGGCCGCGGAACTGGATGTCCTTCTGCCGCATCGGCAGCTTCTCGCCGGCGGCGATGCGGATCTGCTGCTGCACGATGTCGACGCCGGTGATCATCTCCGTCACCGGGTGCTCGACCTGGATGCGCGTGTTCATCTCGATGAAGTAGAACTCGCCGTCCTGGTACAGGAACTCGAAGGTGCCAGCGCCGCGGTAGCCGATCTTGCGGCAGGCTTCGGCGCAACGCTCGCCGATGCGGTCGCGCAGCTTCGCCGGCAGCTCGGGCGCCGGCGCCTCCTCCAGAATCTTCTGGTGGCGGCGCTGCATCGAGCAGTCGCGCTCGCCGAGGAACACCGCGCCCTTGTGCTCGTCGGCGAGCACCTGGATCTCGATGTGGCGCGGGTTCTCGAGGAATTTCTCCAGGTACACGGTCGGGTTGCCGAACGCGGCCTGCGCCTCGCTGCGCGTCATCGCGACCGCGTTCAGCAGCGCCGCCTCGGTGTGCACCACGCGCATGCCGCGCCCGCCGCCGCCGCCCGCGGCCTTGACGATCACCGGGTAGCCGGTGCGGTGCGCGATCTTGACGACCTCGGCGCCCTGCTCCGGCAGCGGCTCCTCGGAACCCGGCACCACCGGCACCCCCGCCTTCGTCATGGCGAGCTTGGCGCTCACCTTGTCGCCCATGACGCGGATGTTCTCGGGGCGCGGGCCGATGAACACGAAGCCGCTCGCCTCGACCTTCTCGGCGAAGTCCGCGTTCTCCGCCAGGAAGCCGTAGCCGGGGTGGATCGCCTGGGCGTCGGTGACCTCGGCGGCGCTGATGATCGCCGGGATGTTGAGGTAGCTTGCCGCCGCCGGCGCCGGGCCGATGCACACCGATTCGTCGGCGAGCTTGACGTACTTCGCCTCGGTGTCGGCTTCCGAATGGACCACCACCGTGCGGATGCCGAGCTCGCGGCAGGCGCGCTGGATGCGCAGCGCGATCTCGCCGCGGTTGGCGATCAGGATCTTCTCGAACACGCTAACCCAGGATGAACAGCGGCTGGCCGTACTCGACCGGCTGGCCGTTCTCGACCAGGATCGCCTTGATGACGCCGCCGGCGTCGGCCTCGATCTCGTTCATCAGCTTCATCGCCTCGATGATGCAGACCGTCTGCCCGACTTTGACCGTCTCGCCCGCCTCGACGAAGGGCTTGGCCTCGGGCGAGGAGGCGCGGTAGAAGGTGCCGACCATCGGCGCCTTGATGACGTGGCCCTCCTGTCCGGCGGCGGGGGGCGCTTCGCCGGCGGCAGCGGGCGCAGCGGCGGCAGCTGGCGCGGCAACCGCCTGCGGTGCCGGCGCGAGCGCCAGCGGCGCCGCGAGAGGCGTCACGGTCACCCCGCCGCCCTTCACGATCTTCACCTTTTCCTCGCCCTCGGTGATCTCGAGCTCGGCGATGCCGGACTCCTGCACCAGGTCGATGAGCTTCTTCAGCTTGCGCAGATCCATGCGGTGATCTCCCCTTGGCGCGGCGCGGGCCGCGCCCCGCCGGGCTTCAGGCCCTGGCGCCCGCCTTGCCGCCCTTCAAGCGCTCGATCGCGAACTGCAGCGCAAGGTCGTAACCCCGGCCCCCCAGCCCCAGGATGCTGCCCACGGCGACCGCGGTGTAGTGCGAGTGCGCACGCCATGGCTCTCGCGCGTGGATGTTCGACAGGTGAACCTCGATGAACGGGATGCGCACCGCGGTCAGCGCGTCGCGCACCGCGATGCTCGAATAGGTGAAGGCCGCCGGGTTGAGGATGATGAAGCCGACGCCGTCCCGGCCGGCTTGCTGGATGCGGTCCACCATCGCCCCTTCGTGATTGGTCTGGAAGCACTCCAGGCCGACCCCGGCCACCTTGGCCGCCTTGGCAAGGCGACCGTTTATCTGCTCCAGGGTCTCACGCCCGTAAAGGTGCGGTTCCCGCGTTCCCAAGAGATTCAGGTTCGGCCCGTTGAGAACCAAAACCCCCCTACCCCCGGATTTCGGCATTTTCATGATTTTCCCAGAAGAAGACTGCAGTTTAACTCACGCTCGACACATGTTCGCGGCTGATTGACACCCTATACCAGGGCTCAGGCCCGCAGCATCTCGTAGAGCAACCCCTCCAATTCGGCCTGCTTGAGGGCGCCTAGCCTGGATTTACCGGGCTCCCCCCGGCGGTCGAGGAAGACCGTGTAGGGTAACCCCCCCGCCTTGTTTCCGAGCTGCCGCACAAGGTCCAGCCCTCCGGCATCGGCGACAAGCACGGGGTAGGTGATTTTCATCGCTTCTGAATATTCGCGTACTTTCTCGGCAAGATCGATGGCGATACCTACGATTTCGACGCCTTTCGGAGCGAATTGTGCCCTCACTTCGATCAGCATGGGGATCTCTTCCCGGCAAGGCGGGCACCAGGTCGCCCAGAAGTTGACCACCACGACCTTCCCCTTCCACTCGCCGATGCGCCTTGCCTTGCCTTGAAGATCGGCGAAAGTCGCCTCGGCGAGCGCTGTCGCACGGCCCTTGGGCGAGCGCTCTAGCAGCAGCGGCCCGGCAAGGAAGCCGGCGGCCGCCGCGGCGACCGCCACCCCGCCGAGGATCAGGGCTTCGCGCCGCTTGAGCGCCATCGAGGGGTCAGCCGCCGCTCGCCACTTCGGCGTCGAGCAGGGCGCGCACTTCGGCGATGCCGGCGCGCTCCATCACGCGCCCGGACTGCGAGTGCTTGAGCGCGAGGCGCTCGTCGCGCGGATCGAACACCGACAGCCGCAACGGGGCCTCGCTCCAGCGCAGCGACAGCACGGCCACGGCGCGCGCGCGGTCCCCGGCATAGCGCCGCCCCTCGGCGGTCGTGTAGTCGATATTGCGGTCGAGCAGGAAGATCTCGACCTCCTTGGCGCTTTCCGGAAACAGCTGCAGGTCGATCTCGGCGTAGGGACCGGCGGTGCCGGCGAGCACCGCGCCGGTGAGGTAAGGGTTGAAGCGCTCCAGGGCCCGCATCGCCTCGAGCGCGATCCGGCGCAGGCCGCTCACGCGCTCGGGGTGCTCGCGGCTCTGGTAGAGCGCACGGTAGGCGTGCAGCTCGGCCTCGATCTCGTCGTTGGCCGGAAGCGCCTCGGTGTCCGCGGCGCCCAGCCCGCGCGCCGCCTTGCGCTTGGCGAGCGCGTAGTCCTCGATGCCGTCCTCGGCCATGATGCGGGCCGCTGCCGCCGCGATCCTCGCCCGCATGCTGTGCTGCCGCGCGCTCCTGCGGCCCATCGGGAAGACTCCTGCGTGGTGCTGCGCGCGCATCATAGCGCAGCGCTTCGCCGTGCCGCGCTCGCGTACAATCGCCCGCTTTTCCGAGGCGGCACGTGCATCTCCACATCCTCGGCATCTGCGGTACCTTCATGGGCGGGGTGGCGGCGATCGCCAAGCAGGCCGGGCACCGCGTCACGGGCTGCGACGCCAATGTCTATCCGCCGATGAGCGAGCAGCTCTCGGCGCTGGGCATCGAGCTGATCGAGGGCTGGGGCGCGGAGCAGCTTCGCCTCCAGCCCGACATCTGGGTTGTCGGCAATGTGGTCACCCGCGGCAACCCCCTGATGGAGGCGATCCTCGACCGGGGACTGCGCTATGTTTCGGGGCCCCAATGGCTTGCCGAGCACTCGCTCGCTGGTAAGTGGGCGCTAGCTGTCGCCGGGACCCACGGAAAGACCACGGTTTCTTCCATGCTCGCATGGATCCTGGAGCATGCCGGCCGGCAGCCAGGATTCCTCATCGGAGGTGTGCCGGCCGATTTCGGAGTCTCCGCCCGCGCCACCGCCGGCGAGTGCTTCGTCATCGAGGCGGACGAGTACGACACGGCCTTCTTCGACAAGCGTTCCAAGTTTCTCCATTACCGCTCAAAGACCGCGATTCTCAACAATCTGGAGTTCGATCATGCGGACATCTTCTCTGATCTTGCTGACGTCGAGCGGCAATTTCACCACTACGTCAGAACGATACCTGCCTCGGGCCGTATCCTCGTCAACGGCCGGGACGAGGCGCTGAAGCGAGTGCTCACCCGCGGCTGCTGGACCCCCTGCGAGTCGTTCGGGTCGCCCGAGGGGTGGGAAGCCGGAGAGCCGGACGAGGAGGGCGGCTTCGAAGTCGCCTGGCAGGGCAGGGCGGTCGGCCGCGTGCGCTGGGGGCACCTTGGCGAGCACAACCGTCTGAACGCGCTCGCCGCGATCGGCGCCGCGCGCCATGCCGGGGTGCCGCCGCAGGAGGCGATCGCGGCGCTCGCCATCTTCCGCGGAGTGCAGCGGCGCATGCAGCTGCGGGGCAGGGTGCGGGAGGTTGCGCTCTACGACGACTTCGCGCACCACCCGACCGCGATTCGCCGCACACTGGAAGGCGTGCGCGAGGCCAAGAGACGCGGGCGGATCGTCGCGGTGCTCGAGCCGCGCTCCAACACGATGAAGGCGGGTGCCATGAAGGAGGCGCTGCCGGGGAGCTTCGCCGCCGCCGACAAGGTCTTCGTCTACAGCGCAGGCCTCGCCTGGGACGCGGCCGCGGTGTTCGCGCCGCTCGGTGCGCGCGCGCGTTGCCTCGCGGATCTCGACGCGCTGGTGGCCGCGATCGCGGACGAGGCGCGAGCCGGGGATCGGGTGGTGGTGATGTCCAACGGCGCGTTCGGTGGCATCCACGAAAAGCTGCTCGCGCGGCTGGCGCAGGCGCCGCGCGCGGCTGATCCAGATCAACGATGAGCCGCGCCGCCTGGGTAGCGTGCGCGGGACGCTTTTGCGAGAGAATGCGCGCGTGCATTTCATGCTGCTGATCTTCGTCGTGCTGCTGTGCCTGGTGGTCTGGGGCTTCTTCCATTCCAACCCCGAGGGCATCGCGCGCAGCTCGCTGCACCTGTGCAACGCCGTGGTGCTGTTGCTCGCGACCGTGCTGGGTATCGCGATCGGGTTGCTCCTCTACGGCGACGCCTCCACGGTGAAGGAGGGCGAGAAGGGGCTCGCCATGTATCTCGGGATCATGGCCGGCGGCACCGCGTGCCTGATCGTGGTCGCGGTGGGCGGGATGATCCGCAACCTCGTGCTGTTCCCGCGCTCCAAGCGCGCGCCCGGGCCGACGCAGTCCTGACCCCCGCTTCGAGGGATAATCGCCGCCTTGCGCATCCGGCGCGGCGGCAATGCTCATCTACCTGCACGGCTTCAACAGCTCGCCTGCGTCGCACAAGGCGATGGTGCTCAAGGCCTACCTCGCCGCGAGGGGCCTGGAGCGCGACTACGCCTGTCCGGCGCTGCCGCACCGCCCGCGCGAGGCGGTGCGCGCGATCGAGGACGAGATCGCGCGCCACGGCCGCGGCCGCGTCACGCTCGTCGGCAGCTCGCTCGGCGGCTTCTACGCGACCTGGTTCGCGGAGAAATACGCGCTGCGCGCCGTCCTGATCCAGCCCGCGATCCATCCCCACGTCGGGCTGGAGGCTTTGCTCGGCGAGCAGCAGAACCTGCACAGCGGCGAGCGCTACCAGCTGACGCGCGAGCACCTCGAGGGCTGGCGCGAGCTGGCGCTCGAGCGCGTCGATCCGGAGCGGTATCTGTTGTTGCTCGAGACGGGCGACGAGGTGCTCGATTGGCGTGAGGCGGCGCGCAAGTACGAGGGCGCGCGCATGGTGGTGCGCGACGGCGGCGACCATACGCTGCAGAGCTTTCCCGAGCACCTGCCGCGCATCCTCGCCTTCGCCGGGCTGGCGGCGCGGTGACGCGCGCGCGGGCATGAACCTTCTCTACGAGGAGGAGGGCGAGCTCAAGGTGGGCGCGGTGCTCGCGCGGAGCCCCGCCTCCTACCAGGTGCAGAGCCCGCACGGCAGGCGCTCCAAGGTGAAGGCGGCGAGCGTGCTGCTCGCCTTCGAGCGGCCCACGGGCGCCGAGCTGCTCGCGCAGGCGCGCGCCTTCGCCGAAGGGCTGGACGTCGAGTTCCTGTGGCAGTGCTGCGGCAGCGGCGAGTTCGGCTTCGAGGCGCTCGCGCGCGAGTACGTCGGCCGCGAGCCGGCCGCGGTCGAGTCCGCCGGCGTGCTGCTGAAGCTGCAGTCGGCGCCGGTCTACTTTCATCGTCGCGGCCGCGGCCGCTTTCAGGCTGCGCCCGAGGACACGCTGCGGCTGGCGCTCGCGGCGGTGGAGAAGCGAAAGCGCGTGGAGGCGCAGATCGACGCGTGGGCCGAGGCGCTTGCGCGCTCCGAGTGCCCGCGCGAGATCGCGGCGCTCAGGGACGAGCTGCTCTATGCGCCCGATCGCATGAAGCCGGAGACCAGGGCGTTCGAACGCGCCTGCAAGCAGACGGGCTCGAGCGCCGCGCGCCTGATGCAGCGCTGCGGCGAGCTGCCCGACAGCCACGCCTACCACCTGAATCGCTTCCTGCACGAGTTCTTTCCGCGCGGCACGGGTTTTCCGCCGCACCCGCTTCCGGAGGCGGGTGCCGAACTGCCACTCGCGGAGGTCGAGGCCTTCAGCCTGGACGACATCGGCACCACCGAGATCGACGACGCGTTCTCCGTCACGCGCGTGTCGGAGGACGAGCTGCGCATCGGCATCCACATCGCCGCGCCAGCGCTCGGCTTCGCGCCGGGCTCGCCGCTGGACGCGATCGCGCGCGAGCGGCTGTCGACCGCCTACATGCCGGGCCGCAAGTTCACCATGCTGCCCGAGGACGTGATCGAGCGCCTGTCGCTCGACCACGGCAACGACCAGCCCGCGGTGTCCCTGTATCTCGACGTCAGCACGCGCGACCTCGCGGTGCGCGGGCGCCACAGCCGGCTGGAGCGCGTGCGCATCGGCGCCAACCTGCGCCATGCGACCTATGACGCACTCAACGAAGCCTTTCCTGCGGGCCGAGAAGCTGGGCTCGCCTACGAGGAGGAGCTGCGCGTGCTGTGGCGGCTCGCACTCGCGCTCGAGCGCTCGCGCGGCAAGCCGAGCGTCGCCGCGGGCATCGCGGACTACAGCTTCAGGGTGGAGGACGACCGCGTCGCGATCGAGCCGCGCAAGCGTGGCGCGCCGCTCGACAAGCTCGTCTCGGAGCTCATGATCCTCGCCAACACGACCTGGGGCGAGCTGCTCGCGGAGCGCGGCGTCGCTGCGATCTACCGCGTGCAGTCCACCGGCAAGGTGCAGCTGAGCGTGCACCCGGAGTCGCACCAGGGGCTGGGCGTGTCCTGCTACGCGTGGCTCACCTCGCCGCTGCGCCGCTACGTGGACCTCGTCAACCAGTGGCAGCTCGCGGCGGCGCTCGCCGGTCGCAGGCCGCCGTTCGCGCGCACCTCCGAGGCGCTGCTCTCGGCGCTGCGCGCCTTCGAGGTCACCTACGCGCGCTACGACGAGCACCAGCGCGCCATGGAAACCTACTGGTGCCTGCGCTGGCTGCAGCAGGAGCGCGTCGCCGAGGCCGAGGCCACGGTGCTGCGCGAGAGCCTGGTGCGCTTCGACCGCCTGCCGCTCACCGCGCGCGTGCCGTCGCTGCCGGACCTGGAGCCCGGCTCGAGGGTGCGGCTCGCCGTCGAGGAGGTCGATCTGATCGAGCGCGCGGTCCGCTGCGCCTGGCGCGCGACGCTCGGTCGCGCGGCCGAGCCGCCGTCGGCCGCCGATGGGCAGGGGACGGCCTAAGGGCCTAGAATACGTTTGGTTTCGCAGCTAGTGAGGTGATTTTGCAGGGAAACGCCGGGACCCTGTTGGTTGACCCGCAGGCCTACTGGAGCGGACTCGACCGCCCTTCGCGAGTGCTGTACGCGTCGGTCGCCGCCTCGGTGCTGCTGCACGCGGCATTCCTCAGCGTGCACTTCCGCTTCCCCGACCAGTTGCGCTGGAAGTCCGGCAACCAGCCGCTCGAGGTGGTGCTCGTCAACGCCAAGACGCGCGAGCGGCCGCAGGATTCGCAGGCCCTCGCGCAGGCCAGCCTGGACGGCGGCGGCAACACCGATCTCGACCGGCGCGCGGCAACGCCGCTGCCGGTCACCGAGCCGCGCGACCCGGGGCGCGAGCTCGCGGCGGCGCAGCGCCGCCAGCGGCAGCTCGAGGCGCAGCAGCAGAGGCTGCTTGCCGCGGCGCGCGAAGCGAGCGCCGCCGCGCGCGCCGCGCCACAGACGGCGCGCGAGGCGCCCGCGGAGCAGCCCTCGCCCAACGTCTCGGGCCGCGACCTCGCGGACCTGTCGCTGGCGGCGATGCAGCTGCAGGCGCAGATCGACCGGCGCGTGCAGGAATACCAGAAGCGGCCGCGCAAGCGCTTCATCGGCGCGCGCGCCACCGAGTACCGCTTCGCGCAGTACGAGGAGGACTGGCGCGCCAAGGTCGAGCGCCTGGGCACGCTCAACTATCCCTCGGAAGCGCGCGGCAAGCTCTACGGCAACCTGCGCCTGACGGTGACCATCCGCCCCGACGGCACGGTGGAGTCGGTGGAGCTCGACCGCTCCTCGGGCCTCAAGGTGCTGGATGCGGCGGCATTCCGCATCGTGCGCATGGCGGCGCCGTTCGCCGAGTTCCCGCCCGACATCCGCAAGGACACCGATCTGCTCGTCATCACGCGGACTTGGTTTTTTGGCCAAGGTGACAGACTCTGGACTGAATGAGGGTGCCGGGGGCAAGCGCCCGTGCTTCCCCCCGAGCCCCCCATCCGGGTCTCGTCGAAACGTTCGCGCAAGTTCGCCCCCGGTATCGTAGTGACGTCGACTCTTGTCAGTGACTGACCGTTACGCCGTGATCGGCAATCCGGTGGCGCACTCGAAGTCGCCCTGGATCCACGCCGAGTTCGCGCGCGCCACCGGCCAGGACATGGATTACGGGCGCATCGAGGCGCCGCTCGAGGGCTTCGAGCGCGCGGTGGACGAATTCCGCGCCGCGGGCGGGCGCGGCGCCAACGTCACGCTGCCGTTCAAGGAGCGGGCGTTCCGCTACTGCAGCGCGCCGAGCGCGCGCGCCCAAGCCGCGCAGGCGGTGAACACGCTCGTCTTCGAGGGCGGCACGGTGCGCGGCGACAACACCGACGGCGCCGGGCTGGTGCGGGACCTCGGCGTCAATTGCGGCCGGAGAATCGCCGGCAGCAGGATCCTTCTCCTGGGCGCGGGCGGCGCGGCGCGCGGCGTGCTCGCGCCGCTTGCCCAGGCAGGCGCCGCGCACATCGTGATCGCCAATCGCACCGTGGCGCGCGCGCAGGCGCTCGCCGCCTCGCTCGCGGAATTCGCGGTGAGCGCCTGCGGCTACGACGTGCTCGCAGGGCAGTCGTTCGACCTCGTGATCAACGCCACCTCGGCGGGACTCGAGGGGGCGGCGCCTCCCTTGCCGGCGGGCGTGTTCGCGCGCGGCGCGCTCGCCTACGAGATGGTCTATGGCCGCGACACGCCGTTCCTCGCCATGGCGCGCGCCGCGGGCGCCGAAGCCTGCGACGGCACCGGCATGCTGGTGGAGCAGGCGGCGGAGTCGTTCTTCCTATGGCGCGGCGTGCGGCCCGACACCGCCGCGGTGCTCGCCGCGCTGCGCCGGCGCCCACGCACCGCGCCATGAGCGGCAAGCGCGCGCCCCGCGGGGCGCGCCTGGCGGGCCGCGTGCTCGCCTTCGCCATGCTCGCGCTGCTGGTGGCGTTCGCTGCGCTGCAGGGCTGGTATCTCGCGCACGTGCTGTGGTGGCGCGACCACCAGCCCGCGAGCACCGCCTTCATGCAGGCGCGGCTCGAGCGCCTGCGCGAGAGCAGTCCGCAGGCCGAGCTCAAGCACCGCTGGGTCGGCTACGATCGGATTTCCGCGCACCTGAAGCGCGCGGTGGTCGCCGCCGAGGACGCCAGGTTCGTCGGCCACGAGGGCTTCGACTGGGAGGCGATCCAGAGGGCAATCGAGCGCAACGAGCGCCAGGGCAGGGTGGTCGCCGGCGCCTCGACGATCAGCCAGCAGCTGGCGAAGAACCTGTTCCTTACCGGGGAGCGCTCGTGGCTGCGCAAGGCGCAGGAAGCGGCAATCACCTGGATGCTCGAGGCGGCGCTTTCCAAGCGCCGCATTCTGGAGCTCTACCTGAACTACGCCGAGTGGGGCGAGGGGGTGTTCGGCGCCGAAGCCGCCGCGCGGCACCACTTCGGCGTCGGCGCCGCGGCGCTCGATGCGCGGCAGGCGGCGTGGCTCGCCGCGGTGCTGCCCAGCCCGCGCAGCTACCGGCGCGGCCGTACCACGCCCTACCTCGCGGGGCGAATGGAGACGATCCAGCGGGGCATGCCGGTCGCACGCATCCCCTAGCCCGAATTCGCTGGCTTCGGCCGCAGGCAATCCGATCCACTGGATTGCCGCTGCGCGCCGCCGGGAGGGGCGCGCGGCACGCCGGCACCGCCGGCGCGGGAGCCCGGATGCCGCAGACGCAGCGCTTTGGCTGGAGCATGGCCGCGGTGATGGCGCCCGTGTTCGCAGCCCTCGTGTCCTCGTGGCTGGGGACGAGCGCCGAGCAGGACGGCAAGAGCGCGCTGATCGAGGCCTCGCGCGTCGCGCGCGGCCTGAACCAGCGCCAGTCCGGCTACAGCGCGCGGAACGCCGCGCGCGCCGCGGCGAGCGTGGCGTCGATCTCCGCAGCGCCGTGCGCTCCGGAAACGAAACCCGCCTCGTAGGCCGAGGGCGCGAGGTACACGCCCTGCTTCAGCATGGCGTGAAAGAACCTGTTGAAGCGCTCGCGGTCGCACTGCATCACTTCGGCGAAGCTCGCAGGCGGCGCAGCGCGGAAATACAGGCCGAACATGCTGCCGATCGCCTGTGCCGAGAACGCCACCCCGGCGCCGCGCGCTTCCTTCGCCAATCCCTCGGCGAGCGCCAGCGTGGTCGCGGCGACGCGCTCCTGGAATCCCGGCGCCTGCACCAGGCGCAAGGTGGCAAGGCCCGCGGCCACCGCCACGGGGTTGCCCGAGAGGGTGCCGGCCTGGTACACGGGGCCGAGTGGCGCGATTCTCTCCATGATGTCGCGCCGGCCGCCGAACGCGGCGAGCGGCATGCCGCCGCCGATGACCTTGCCGAGCGTCGTCAGGTCCGGGCGCACGCCGTAGCGCTGCTGCGCGCCGCCGAGCGCGACGCGGAAACCCGTCATCACCTCGTCGAAGATCAGCACCGCGCCGTGCCTGGAGCAGGCCTCGCGCAGCGCCTCGAGGAACCCGGGCGCGGGCAGCACCAGGTTCATGTTGCCCGCCACCGGCTCTACGATCACGCCCGCGATCTCGGCGCCGCGCGCCGCGAACAGGCGCTCGAGCTGCGCGCGGTCGTTGTAGTCGAGCACCACCGTGTGCGCCGCGGTCTCGGCCGGCACCCCCGCCGAGCTCGGGTTGCCGAAGGTGAGCGCCCCCGAGCCGGCCTTCACCAGCAGGCTGTCGGCATGGCCGTGGTAGCAGCCCTCGAACTTGACGATGAGGTTGCGGCCGGTGAAGCCACGCGCAAGGCGAATCGCCGTCATCGTCGCCTCGGTGCCCGAGGAAACCAGGCGCACCATCTCGATCGAGGGCAGCAGTGCGCAGATCGCCTCGGCGAGCTCGATCTCGGCCTCGGTGGGCGCGCCGAAGGAAAGCGCGCGCGCGGCAGCCGCCTGCACCGCCTCCACCACCTCGGGGTGGGTGTGGCCTGCGAGCATCGGGCCCCAGGAGCCCACATAGTCGATATAGCGGCG
Source organism: uncultured Enterobacteriaceae bacterium (assembly GCA_964627075.1). GTDB lineage: Bacteria > Pseudomonadota > Gammaproteobacteria > Burkholderiales > SG8-39 > 2-02-FULL-66-14. The sequence continues at coordinate 21,622 of CAZVHU010000001.1, forward strand.
GCCCTCGGCGTCCCAGAGATAGGCGCCCGAGGCGCGCGCGAAGAAGGGAGGCACCCCGCCCACCGCGCGGAAGGCGCGCACCGGCGAGTTCACCCCGGCCGGGATGCGCGCCTGCGCGCGCGCGAATAGCGACTCGTTGCTCGGGTTCATGCGCAGACCGCCTGGGGTCGCTCGAAAAGCCGTGCAAAGCCGCGTGCCGCGGCGCACGGGTCGGGCGCGTCGAACAGCGCCGAGATCACCGCCACGCAATCGGCGCCGGCTGCGATCGCCGCCGGAGCGTTCGCGAGCGTGATGCCGCCGATCGCGACCAGCGGCACGCCCAGGGCGCGCGCCTCGCCGAACAGCGCGAGCGGCGCGCGCACCGCGCCGGGCTTGGTGGACGAGGGGAAGACGCTGCCGAAGGCGACGTAGTCGGCGCCTTGCGCCACCGCTGCGCGCGCGAGCGCGAGCGAGTCGTAGCACGATGCGCCGAGCAGCCGCGCGCCGAGGCGCGCGCGCGCCGCCGGCAGGCCCCAGTCGTCGCGGCCGAGGTGCGCGCCGGCGGCGTCCGCCTCCAGCGCGAGCTCGACGTCGTCGTTGACGATGAGCGGCACGCCGTGCCGCCGGCACATGGCGGCGAGCGCGAGCGCCTCCGAGCGCCGCTGCGCCGCGCCGGCGAGCTTGTTGCGGTATTGCAGCGCCGCCGGCTGGCCTTGCAGCACCGCCTGCACGCGGCGCAAGAGCGCCTCGCTGTCGGCGCTGTCGGGCGTGATCGCGTAAAGGCCGCGCAGCCTCATCGCGCGCCGCCTCGCTTGCGCGGATGCGCGCTCGCCTGCGGCCCGCGCCAGCTCGCAAAGCGGTCGGGCAGCGCCTGGCCGCGGCCGGCGCGGAACGCCGCCTCCAGCGTCCGCCAGGTGTAGTCCTGCGCCTCGCGCACCGCCTGCTCCAGCCCCATGCCGCGCGCAAGCAGCGCCGCAACCGCCGAGGCGAGCGTGCAGCCCGAGCCGTGGTAGCTGCCGGGCAGGCGCGGCCAGCGGTCGCTGCGCAGCACGCCGCTTGCGCCATGGAGCGTGTTCACCACCTGTGCGCCCGGCTCGTGCGTGCCGGTGATCAGCACGTGCCTGCAGCCCAAGGCGAGCAGCCGGCGCGCGCATTCGTCCAGCGATGGCGCCGCGCCGCCTTCGGCCGCGGCGAGCGCGCGCGCTTCGAGGCTGTTGGGCGTGAGCACCGTGGTGCGGGGAAGCAGTGTCTCGCGCAGCGCCGCGAGGGTCTCGCGCCCCGCGAGCGCGTCGCCGCGCCCCGATGCGAGCACCGGGTCGAGCACCACCGGCACCTGCGGCCGCTCGGCGAGGAGGGCGGCGATCGCCGCCGCGTTCGCCGCCGAGCCGACGACCCCGATCTTGAACGCCGCCACCGGCATGTCGGCAAGCACGCAGCGCGCCTGCCGCTCGACCCACGCGGCGTCGACCGCCGTGAGCGCCTCGACGCCGCGCGTGTCCTGCGCCGTAAGCGCGGTAAGCACCGACGCCGGATGGCAACCGAGGCTTGCGAGCGTCAGGCAATCGGCCTGCAGCCCTGCGCCGCCCGTAGGGTCGGAGGCAGCGAAGCTGAGCACGATCGGCAGTCGCGAGTCCATTGGGGCGGCGCGCGCCGCGGGCGCGGAGAGCGGCGCGACGGAATGCGTTAAGATTCCGAGCCATTTTAACGCACTGGTCTCCGCGCAGATTGAAGATGACCGAGAACGCCGTGCAGTACCGCACCTGGATGTGCCTGATCTGCGGCTTCGTCTACGACGAGGCGGCGGGGCTGCCAGGGGAAGGCATCGCCGCCGGTACCCGCTGGGAGGAGGTGCCGATGAACTGGACCTGCCCGGAATGCGGCGCGCGCAAGGAAGATTTCGAGATGGTGCAGATCTGAGCGGCGCGAACGGCGCGCGTCAGACAGGAGGCGATGGCATGGCGGATTCCGCAGGCCTGGCCGGCGTCAAGGTGATGGTGATCGACGACTCGAACACCATCCGCCGCAGCGCCGAGATCTTCCTGGTGCAGGCGGGCTGCCGCGTGATCCTCGCCGAGGACGGCTTCGACGCGCTCGCCAAGATCGCCGACCACCATCCCGACGTCGTGTTCGTGGACATCATGATGCCGCGCCTGGACGGCTACCAGACCTGCGCGCTCATCAAGAAGAACCCGCGCTTCGCCGCCACGCCGGTGGTGATGCTGTCCTCGCGCGACGGGCTGTTCGACCGGGCGCGCGGAAGGATGGTCGGCTCCAACCAGTACCTCACCAAGCCGTTCACGAAGGAAAGCCTGCTGCGGGCGGTGTCGCGCCATGCCGGGCGTCGCGCCGTGGCCGCGGGCTGAAGGAGATGACATGCCGGTGAAGAAGATCCTGGTAGTGGACGATTCGGCGACCGACCGCCAGTTCCTGCTCGAGAGCCTGTCGCGCCTCGGCTACCAGGTGGTGCTCGCCGAGAGCGGCGAGCAGGCGCTGGCGCGCGCCAAGTCGGAGCGGCCCGACCTGGTGCTGATGGACGTGGTGATGCCGGGCGTGAACGGCTTCCAGGCGACGCGCCAGCTGGCGCGCGACGACGCCACCAAGCACATCCCGGTGATCATGTGCACCACCAAGTCGCAGGAAACCGACAGGATCTGGGGATTGCGCCAGGGCGCGCGCGACTACCTGACCAAGCCGGTGAACGTCAAGGAGCTCGCCGCCAAGATCGCGGCGCTGGGCTGAACGCATGGCGCGGCGCACCAGCCTTCGCGATTTCCAGGAAAGCCTCGCCAGCCGGCTCAAGGCCGCAGCAGGCGCGGCGGCCTCGGAGGCGCGGCTCGCGTTCGAGGCCGGCGGCAGCCTGTGGCTGGTGCGCCTGGAGGACTCGGGCGAGGTGCTGCCGGTGCCGGCGGTCGAGCGCGTGCCGCTGACGCGCGACTGGTTTCTCGGCGTCGCCAACGTGCGCGGCGTGATCTACGGCGTCACCGACCTGTCGGCGTTCCTCGGCGGCGCGCCGACCGCGCGCGGTCCTGACAACCGGCTGCTGCTCGCAGGGCAGCCGCACGGCGTGAACGCGGCGCTGCTCGTGAGCCGGCTCGCCGGCCTGCGCAACGTCGGCCAGCTCTCGCCGGTCGAGGACGCAGTGCCGCGCGCGCCGTGGGCCGAGCGCGCCTGGAGCGACGGCGAGGGGCGCGTCTGGCAGGAGCTCGAAAGTGCGAAGCTGGTTGCCGACCGCCAGTTCCTGGACGTCGCGCAGCCATAGCAACCGAACCAAGCCGGGGGTAACCATGGCGCTCAAGCAAGCTGAGAAAACGGGATCCGGAACTCAAGGCGCGCAGCCGGGCGGCGGCGGCAGCGCGCTGCGCACGCAGCTCGCGATCCTGATCCCGGCATTCGTGGTGCTGCTCGCGGCCGCGGGCGCCCTGGTCTGGCTCAACTACCGCGACGCGCGTCATGGCACCGTCTACATCGCCGACGCCGGCCAGCTGCGCATGCTGTCGCAGCGGCTGGCCAAGGCTTCCCTGCAGAGCCTGCTCGGCAACCCCGAGGCCTTCAAGCAGGTGCAGGCGAGCCGCGACGCCTTCGGCGCGATCCTCGCGCGCCTGGCCAAGGGCGGCGAAGCCGCGGGCGAGCGCGTGCCGCCCAGCCCCGAGAGCGTGCAGCCCGCGCTGCAGGCGCTGGCGCGCGACTGGAGCCGCACCGAGGCGAACGCCGGCACGCTGCTGCGCGAGCAGAAGAACCTGGTCGGGCTGGGGGCGGCGGTGGCGCAGGTAAACGGCTCGAACCCCGTGCTGCTCGACCTTGCCGAGCAGGTGCAGGCGCTCAAGCTGCAGGCCGGCGCCGGCGCGCGCGAGGTCTCGGCCTCGGGCCAGCTCGTGATGCTGACGCAGCGCATGGCGAAGAACGCCAACGCGCTGCTCGCCGGCGAGACCATCGACCCGGAGGTCGCGTTTCTGCTGGGCAAGGACACCAACGAGTTCCGCGGCCTGCTCACCGCCCTGCACAAGGGCAGCGACGCGATGCGGCTGCCGCCCGCCAAGGACGCCGACACGGCGGCGAAGCTCAACGAGCTGGCCGATGCGTTCAAGGGCTACCAGGAGTCGGTGGCCTCGATCCTCGGCAACATGCAGCGCCTGATCGCCGCCAAGAACGCAGCGTTCGCGATCTTCAACGACTCGGAGAAGCTGCTCGCCTCCAGCGAGAAGCTCGCCGCCGACTACGAGCGCGTGCTCGCCGCGAGCAAGACGATCTATTTCATCGGCGCGGCCGCGGCCGCCGCGCTGGCGCTGCTCGCGCTGATGGCGCTCGCCTACCTGCGCGACGAGCGCCGCCGGCGCGAGCAGGCCGAGACGCAGCAGGCGCAGGCCACGCGCCAGAACCAGCAGACGCAATCCGCGATCCTGCGCCTGATGAACGAGATGCAGGGCTTCGCCGGCGGCGACCTCACCGCGCGCGCCACGGTGACCGAGGAGATCACCGGCGCCATCGCCGACTCGGTCAACTTCGCGATCGAGGAGCTGCGCAGCCTGGTGGGCCGGATCAACACCGCGGCCGAGCAGGTGACCAGCGCCACCGAGTCGGCGCAGCGCACCTCGGGCGAGCTGCTGGCGGCGGCGGAGAAGCAGTCCGAGGAGATCCGCAGCGCGAGCACCCAGGTGCTCGGCATGGCGCGCGCCATCAACGACGTGTCGGTGCGCGCCACCGAGTCGGCGAGCGTGGCGCGCGCCTCGCTCGCCTCTGCCGAGAAGGGCCAGGGCGCGGTGCACGAGGCGATCTCGGGCATGAACGAGATCCGCGACCAGATCCAGGAAACCGCCAAGCGCATCAAGCGCCTGGGCGAGTCGTCGCAGGAGATCGGCGAGATCGTCGAATTGATCTCGGACATCACCGAGCAGACCAACGTGCTCGCGCTCAACGCCGCCATCCAGGCCGCGAGCGCGGGCGAGGCCGGGCGCGGCTTCACCGTGGTGGCCGAGGAAGTGCAGCGCCTCGCGGAGCGCTCGGCCGAGGCGACGCGCCAGATCGGCGCGCTGGTGCGCACCATCCAGACCGACACCCAGGACGCGGTGAGCGCGATGGAGAAGAGCACCCAGGGCGTGGTCGAGGGTACCAAGCGCTCGGACGCCGCCGGCCAGGCGCTCGGCGAGATCGGCGAGGTGTCGCAGCGCCTTGCGCAGCTGATCGAGAACATCTCGCAGACCACGCAGGCGCAGGCGCGCGCCGCGGGCGCGGTCGCCGTCAGCATGCGCTCGATCCTGGGGGTCACCGAGCAGACCACCGAGGGCACCAAGCGCACCGCGGCGTCGGTCGGGCAGCTCGCGGGCCTGGCGCGCGACCTCAAGGGCTCGGTGGCTAACTTCAAGCTCTGAGCGCAGCGGCTCATGCCATGAGACATCCTGTGTCAACCGAGCTCGGGGGGCGCGGGGGGGCCGGGAAGGCTCCGAACGCCGTTACCGGAAGGGGCCCGGCCCCCACGCTCCCATGAGCGCGGTACTCGATCTCGGGCCGCTCAGCTGGGTCAAGAGCGAGATCGACTCGTCGCTGGAGCGCGCGCGCACGGCGCTGCGCGGCTACGGCGGCGACCCCGAGGGCATCGCCGAGCTCAAGGCATGCCGGAACCACCTGCACCAGGCCTCGGGCGCGGTGCAGATCGTGGGGCTGGAGGGCGTGACGCGCTTCTTCGCCGAGACCGAAGCGCTGGTGAGCGAGATCGAGTCCGGCGCGGTTGCCGCGACCGAAGCGGTGCGCGGCGCGATCGAGCGCGCGATCGGCGCCATCGGCAGGTACCTCACCGAGCTGCTCGACGGCGCGCCCGACCAGCCGCTGCGGCTGTTTTCCGCCTACCGCGACGTGGTGCAGGCGCGCGGCGCGCCCGACGCGGTCGAGGCCGACCTGTATTTCCCCGACGTCTCGCTCGGGCCCTCGGCGCGGCCGAAGCCGGCGCTGGATCTGGCGCGCAACGAGGCGCTCGCGCACCTGCGCGCGCAGCGCGCGCGCTTCCAGCGCGGCTTCGTGCGGTGGCTGCGCACACCGGCGGACGTCGCGGCGCTGGAAGAGATGCGCGCCGCGGTGGACGCGATCGAGGAGACGCAGACCGCGCAGGTGCAGCGCGCCTTCTGGTGGGCGGCGGGGGCGCTGGCGGACGCGCTGGTGCACGGCGACCTCGAGCCCGAGCCGGGCGTCAAGCACCTGTGCAGCCGCATCGAGCAGCAGATGCGGCGCATGATCGAAGGCTCGGAGTCGGTGTCCGAGCGCCTGCTGCGCGAAGCGCTGTACTGGGTGGCGCGCGCGGGCGCCCCGCGCTCGCCCGAGGGCACGGGCAACCTGCGCGACGCCGTCCTGCGCGCCCGCGGCGATGCAAAAAGCCCGCGCGCCGTCGCGGTGAAGCAGGCGTTCCGGCTCGAGGGTTCGCTGCCGCTGCGCGAGCAGCCCGCGGACCTGTCGCAGCGCGTGCCGATGGCGGCGGCGCTGCGCGACGCGCTCGACGCCGCGAAGGAATCGTGGAACAAGTTCGCCGCCGGCGCCGAGAGCGCGCTGGCGGAGTTCGCGCGCGCCGCGGCCGCGATCACCGCGCTCGCGCCGGCGTTGCGCCACGCCGCGCTCACCGAGCTCGCCGCCGAAATCGCGCGCGCCGCAGCGCTGCTGCAGGCCGAGCCCGCGAAGATGAGCGAGGCGATCGCGATGGAGGTCGCCACCGCGCTGCTCATGGCCGAGACCGCGGCCGAGAACTACCAGGACCTGGCGGCCGAGTTCGCGCCGCAGGCGCAGGCGATGCGCGCGCGCCTCGCCGCCGCGCTCGCCGGCCGGCCCGCGGCCGAGGGCAGCGCGGGCGGGCCGCTGATCGACGCGCTGACGCGCCGCGCGCAGGAGCGCCTGGCGGTGGCGAGCACCATCGCCGAGATGCAGGGCAACCTGCACAAGATCGAGCAGGCGCTGGACGCCTACTTCCGCGACCCTGCGAAGGCGGGCGAGCTCGCGGCGCTCGAGCCGATGATCCACCAGGTCGCGGGCGCGCTCGAGCTGCTGGGCGAGGACGAGGCGCGCGGGGCGCTGGAGCGCTGCGCGGCGCGTATCCGCGCCTTCGCGCGCTCGCTCGCGCGCCCCGCGCTGGAGGAATTCGAGGAGCTGGCGCAAGTGCTCTCGGGGCTGGGCTTCTATATCGACGCCTTGCGCCACGGCAAGGCGGACTTCGCCACCGCGATGCAGCCGGTGCGCCTGCGGCCGCCGGCGCCCGAGGCCGAGCGGCGCGCCGCGAGCGTCGAGGCCGAGCTCGAGCGCCAGAAGGACGAGATCCAGGCGCTCTACGAGACCTGGCGCTCGCGCCCCGGCGACGGCAAGCTGCGCGCCGAGCTCAAGGCGCGCCTGAAGAGCGTGCGCAAGGACGCCGACCTCGTGGCCAACCAGGCGCTGGGCAGCTGGGCGCGCGAGGTGCTGGCGAAGCTCAAGCGCGCGCCGCGCGTGGATGATGCCGAGAAGATCGCGCCCACCATGGCGCACCTCGGGCCGCAGGCCGAGACGCCGTCGGCCGAGGCGCAACGGCTCAAGGATGCGAGCGTCGAGCGCCTCGACGCCGAGCTGCTCGCGATCTTCCTCGAGGAGGCGGTGAGCGTGCTCGCCACCATCGCCGAGAACCTCTCCCTGAGCCGCAGCCAGCCGGCGTCGATGGCGCACCTGGTGACGATCCGGCGCAGCTTCCACACCCTGAAGGGCAGCGGCCGGATGGTGGGGCTTGCGCGCCTGGCGGAGGCGGCGTGGGCGGTCGAGCAGGTGATGAACCTCTGGCTGCAGCAGGAACGAAGCGCCACGCCCGAGCTGTTGGCGCTGGTGGAGCTGGCGCACGGCACCTTCGCCGACTGGGTGGCGCGGCTGCAGCAGGGCGAGCCGCAGCCCGACGCGGCGGCGGTGCTCGCCGCGGCCGAGCGCGTGCGTCGCGGTGGGCCAGCGCTAGCAGTCGCGCCTGCCCCGGCGGCCGCGCCCGAGGCGGACATCGTCATCGGCCCGGCGCGCATCTCGCCGTCGCTGTTCGCGGTGTTCGTCAACGAGGCGCGCCAGCACCTCGACACGCTCGAGCGCAATCTCGCCGCGGCGGCGGCCGGCGCGCCGCGCGAGGAGCACACGCGGGCCGCGCACACGCTCGCCGGCATCTGCGGCACGGTGCGGATCCCGGCGATGCAGGAGCTGGGCCACGCACTGGAATTGGCGCTTGGCCGGCTGCGCGACCGGCCGACGGCGCCGGGCGGCGGCGAGCTGGAGCTGCTCGCGCGCTCGATCGCGGCGCTGCGCGAGATGTACGCCGCGGTGGTCGAGCGCAGCGAGCCGGCGCCGCGGCCCGACTTGGCGCGCTCGCTCGAAGCGGTGAGCGCGGCGCCCGCGGAGCCGCGGCCGGCGGCCCTGCCCGTGGAGGAGCCGAGGCCGGCCGCCACGCGGGTGGCGCGCGCCGCGCCCAAGGCGCCGCCTGGCGAGCGCGTGGTGGAGGAAGTGCCGCTCGAGCGCCGCGAGCGGCGCATCGAGGACGAGGTCGACGCGCAGCTCATTCCGGTGTTCCTGGAGGAGGCCGCCGAGCTCGCGCCGAGGGTAGGCGAGCTGCTGCGCGCCTGGCGCGCCGAGCAAGCGAACTTCGAGCACGCCTCGGCGCTGCAGCGGGTGCTGCACACGCTGAAGGGCAGCGCGCGCATGGCCGGCGTCATGAGCCTCGGGGAGCTGACGCACCACATGGAGGCGCGCGTCGGCACCGCGGTGGCGCTCAAGCTCGCGCAGCCGCAGCTGTTCGACGACCTGGAGTCGTCGTACGACCGCATCGGGCTGCTGATCGAGCGGCTGCAACGGCGCGCGGCGCCCGCTGCCGAGCAGCCCGTTGCCGCGGCGCCGGCGGCCGAACCGGCGCTCAGGCCGGCGCGCCCCGCGCCCGCGGCGCCGCGCACCATGCTGCGGGTGCGCACCGAGCTGGTGGAAAAGCTCGTCAACGAGGCGGGCGAGGTCGCGATCACGCGCACGCGCATCGAGGGCGAGATGCGCTCGCTCAAGGGCGCGCTCGCCGAGCTCACCGAGAACGTCGCACGCCTGCGCCGCGAGCTGCGCGAGATCGAGATCCAGGCCGAATCGCAGATGCAGGCCCGCGTGCGCGAGGCGGAAGAGGCCGAGCGCCCCTTCGACCCGCTGGAGATCGACCGCTTCACGCGCTTCCAGGAGATCACGCGCTTCATGGCCGAGAGCGTGAACGACCTCTCGACCGTGCACCAGCACATCACGCGCTCGGTGGACGACACCGATTCGGCGCTCTCGGTGCAGGCGCGCCTGACGCGCGAGCTGCAGCAGGACCTGATGCGCATCCGCATGGTGCCGATCGGCTCGCTCGCCGAGCGGCTGCATCGCCTCGCGCGCCAGACCGCGAAGGAGCTCGGCAAGCGCGTCAACCTCGACATCCACGGCGCGCAGGTCGAGCTCGACCGCTCGGTGCTGGAGCGCATGGCGGCGCCGCTCGAGCACATGGTGCGCAACGCCGTGATCCACGGCATCGAGGCCCCGGCCGCGCGCCTCGCGGCCGGCAAGCCCGAGATGGGCGAGATCCACCTCGATGTGCGCCAGGAGGGCAACGAGGTCACGCTCGCCTTCGCCGACGACGGCGCGGGGCTCGACCTCGAGCGCATCCGCGCGCGGGCGCTGGCGCAGGGGCTGTTGAGGGAGGGCGAGCCGGTGAACGAGCAGGCGCTCGCCGAGCTCGTGTTCGTGCCGGGCTTCTCCACCGCCGAGGTGGTGACCGAGATCGCCGGCCGCGGCGTCGGCATGGACGTGGTGAAGAACGAGGTGAGCGGCCTGGGCGGGCGCGTCGAGCTCGCCTCGAGCACCGGGCGCGGCGCGCGCTTCACCATCCGGCTGCCGCTCACCACCGCGGTGACGCAGACCGTGCTGGTGAAATCCGGCGCCCGCGTCTGCGCGCTGCCGGCAGTGATGGTCGAGCAGGTGCAGCATTTGCGCGGCGGGGAGCTGGAGCGCGTGCGCGCCGCCGGCGAATACGAGTGGGCGGGCAGGCGCTACCCGCTCGCCTACCTGCCCGACCTGCTCGGCGAGCCCGGCAACCCCGAGGCCGCGAAGCGCTTCCAGCCCGCGATCCTGCTGCGCTCGGGCGCGGACTCGGTGGCGCTGCTGGTGGACGAGATGCTCGGCAACCAGGAAAACGTGGTCAAGAATCTCGGGCCGCAGCTCGCGCGCGTGCCGGGCATCGCCGGCGTCACGGTGCTCGGCTCGGGCGAGATCGTGCTGATCCTCAACCCGGTGCCGCTCGCGCGGCTCGGGCCCCGCCCGCAGCGCGCGGCGGCGGCCGCGCCCGCCGCCGCCGCGCCCGCGCGCCCCAGGGTGATGGTGGTGGACGACTCGCTTACGGTGCGCAAGATCACCGGGCGGCTGCTCGTGCGCGAGGGCTACGAAGTGCTCACCGCCAAGGACGGCGTCGAAGCGCTCGAGCAGCTCGCCGAGGTGGTCCCGGACGTGATGCTGGTGGACATCGAGATGCCGCGCATGGACGGCTTCGACCTGACGCGCAACGTGCGGGCGGACGCGCGCCTGAAGCGCGTGCCGATCATCATGATCACCTCGCGCACCGCCGCCAAGCACCGCGCCTACGCCGCGGAGCTCGGCGTGGACGTGTTTCTCGGCAAGCCCTACCGCGAGGAGGAGCTGCTGGGGCACATCGCTTCGTATATCGGCGGCTGAGCCCCGCTTGCGCGGGGCGGGACGCCGGCGCGGGAACCCCGGAGCGGCCTCCGGGATCGAAGGGCATAGGCTAGAATTCGCCTTCGAGCATGTCCTCGATCAACCTGACGCATCACTTCCTGATCGCCATGCCGAGCATGGCCGATCCGTACTTCGCGAGGACGCTGACTTTCGTCTGCGAGCACAACGAGCAGGGCGCGCTCGGCATCGTCGTCAACCGCCCGATCGACATGACCCTGCAGGCGCTGTTCGAGCGCCTGTCGCTCAACCTGCGCGACCGCGAGGTCGGCGACGCGCCGATCTATTTCGGCGGCCCGGTGCAGACCGACCGGGGGTTCGTGCTGCATGCGCCGCAGGGCGACTGGCAGTCCACGCTCAAGGTGCGCGACGCGATCGGCCTCACCACCTCCAAGGACATCCTCGAGGCGGTGGGCCGCGGCGCCGGGCCGCGCAAGCTCATGGTGACGCTCGGCTACGCCGGCTGGTCGGCGGGCCAGCTCGAGCACGAGCTGTCGCAGAACGCCTGGCTGACCGTCGAGGCGAAGGACGCGATCATCTTCGAGCTGCCCGCCGAGGAGCGCCTGCCCGCGGCGATGGAGCTGCTCGGCCTGGACTACGCGCGCCTCGCCGACGAAGCAGGTCATGCCTGAACGCGCTGCGCGCACCGTCATCGCCTTCGATTTCGGCTTGCATCACATCGGCGTGGCGGTCGGCGAGCCCGAGGCCCGCACCGCGCACCCGCTGCCAACGATCCACGCCCGCCACAAGGAGGCGCGCTTCGCGCAGGTTGCGAAGCTGCTCGCCGAATGGCGGCCCGCGGCGCTGGTGGTCGGGTTGCCGCGCGGCGAGGACGGCGCTCGCCACGAGGTCGCGCGCCGCGCCGAGCGCTTTGCGCGCCAGCTCGAGGGGCGCTTCGGGCTGCCGGTGGCGCGCGTCGACGAGAGCTACAGCTCGCTCGAAGCCGAGGGCCGCGTGCGCGCCGCCGCCGGGGGGCGCGCGGCAGTGCGGCTCGCGCGCGGCAGAATGCTCGATTCCTATGCCGCGCAGCTGATCCTGGAGCAATATTTCGATGAAGCCGCTGCCTGAGGCCGAGACGCTGCTGCCCAGGCTCGCCGCCGAGCTGCGGCCGCGCATCACGCCCAGCTCGGCGATGATCGGCCTGTATACCGGCGGCGCCTGGCTGGCCGAGCGGCTGCACCCGCTGCTGCCGATGAAGGACCCGCTGGGCCTCATGGACATCGCGTTCTACCGCGACGACTATTCCAGGCAGGGCCTCAAGCACGACCCCAAGCGCACCAAGATCCCGTTCGACGTCGAGGGGCGCGACCTGCTTCTGGTGGACGACGTGCTCTACACCGGGCGCACGGTGCGCGCGGCGATGAACGAGCTGTTCGACTACGGCCGGCCGCGCTCGATCGCGCTGGTGGTGCTCGCCGACCGCGGCGGCCGCCAGCTGCCGATCTGCCCGCAGGTGTGCGGCGCGCAGGTCGAGGTGCCCGAGGGCATGCGCCTGCGCCTCAAGCGCGGCGAGGACGGCAAGCTGCGGCTGGAGCTCGAGCGTGCAGCGTAACCCGCAGCTCAACTCGAACGGCGAGCTGCAGCACCTGCTTTCCATCGAGGGCCTGCCGCGCGAGACGCTGGTGCAGATCCTCGACACCGCCGAGTCCTTCGTCGGGGTCACCGAGCGCGAGGTGAAGAAGGTGCCGTTGCTGCGCGGAAAGAGCGTCTTCAACCTGTTCTTCGAGCCCTCGACGCGCACCCGCACCACCTTCGAGATCGCCGCGAAGCGCCTGTCGGCCGACGTCATCAACCTGAACATCGCGCTGTCTTCGCAGACCAAGGGCGAATCGCTGCTCGACACGGTGGCGAACCTCTCGGCGATGCAGGCCGACATCTTCGTCGTGCGCCACGCCTCGTCCGGGGCGCCGTATCTCATCGCGCGCCACGTCAAGCCCCACGAGCACGTGATCAACGCCGGCGACGGCCGCCACGCCCACCCGACTCAAGGGCTGCTCGATCTCTACACCATCCGCCACTACAAGAAGGAGTTCGGCGCCCTCACGGTGGCGATCGTGGGCGACGTGCTGCACTCGCGCGTGGCGAGGTCCCTCATCCACGGCCTGACCACGCTGGGCGCTCCCGAGGTGCGCGTCATCGGGCCGCAGACGCTGCTGCCCGCGGGCGTCGCGGCGCTCGGCGTGCGCGTGTTTCACGACATGCGAGCGGGCCTCAAGGACTGCGACGTGGTGGTGATGCTGCGGCTGCAGAACGAGCGCATGAGCGGCGCGCTGCTGCCCTCGGCGCAGGAATACTTCATGAGCTACGGCCTCACCGCCGAGAAGCTCGCGCTCGCCAGGCGCGACGCCATCGTCATGCACCCCGGGCCGATGAACCGCGGCGTCGAGATCGACTCCTCGGTCGCCGACGGCCCGCACTCGGTGATCCTGCCGCAGGTCACCTTCGGCATCGCGGTGCGCATGGCGGTGATGAGCATCGTGGCGGGGAACTGATGCGGATCCTGGTTCGCGGCGGGCGCGTCATCGACCCGGCGAGCGGCCGCGACGCCGCGGGCGACGTCTGGGTCGCGAACGGCAGGATCGCCGCGCCGGGCGGCGCGCCCGAGCGCACCATCGACGCGAAGGGCATGGTGGTGGCGCCGGGCCTGATCGATCTCTCGGCGCGGCTGCGCGAGCCGGGCTACGAGTACAAGGCGACGCTCGAATCGGAGATGGAAGCGGCGCTCGCCGGCGGCGTCACCTCGCTCGCCTGCCCGCCCGACACCGACCCGCCGCTGGACGAGCCTGGGCTCGTGGACATGCTGCGCCGGCGCGCCAAGGCCCTGAGCCGCGCGCGCGTCTACCCGATCGGCGCGCTCACCCTGAAGCTCGAGGGCAAGCGCCTCACCGAGATGGCCGAGCTCGCCGCGGCCGGCTGCGTCGCGTTCTCGCAGGCGAACGTGCCGATCACCGACACCCAGGTGCTGTGGCGCGCGCTGCAGTACGCCGCCACCTTCGGCTACCGCGTGTGGCTGCGCGCCGAGGACCCGTGGCTCGCGAAGGGCGGCGTGGCGCACGACGGCGAGGTGGCGACGCGGCTCGGGCTGCCCGGGATCCCGGTGTTCGCCGAGACGATCGCGCTCGGCACGCTGCTTGAGCTGGTGCGCGCGACCGGCACGCGCGTGCACGTATGCCGCCTGTCCACCGCTGCCGCGGTGGCGATGATGCGCGCGGCGAAGAAGGAGGGGCTGCCCGTCACCTGCGACGTCGGCATCCACCACGTGCACCTGTCCGACATGGATCTCGGGTTCTACGACTCGCATTGCCGGCTCGACCCGCCGCTCAGGACGCAGCGCGACCGCGAGTCGCTCGCGGCGGGCCTTGCCGACGGCACCATCGACTGCGCGGTGTCGGACCACACGCCGGTGGACGACGACGGCAAGCACCTGCCGTTCGCCGAGGCCGAGCCGGGCGCCACGGGCCTTGAGCTGCTGCTGCCGCTGACGCTCAAGTGGGCCGGGGAGAGAAAGCTGCCGCTTCCGCAGGCGCTGGCGCGCGTCACGAGCGACGCCGCGCGGGTGCTCGGCTCGCCAGCGGGCCGCATCGAAGAGGGCGCGCCGGCCGACCTCGTCGTGTTCGATCCGCAGGCGCCGTTCCGCGTCACGCCCGAGGCGCTGCGCAGCCAGGGCAAGAACTCGCCCTTCCTCGGCCATGAGCTCGCCGGCCGGGTGCGCGCGACGATCGTCGCCGGAAACCTCTGTTACGAGGCGCGCTCCGCCCAGTAAGGCCCTAGGGCTAGGCAGTCGATGCGGTCGTCGGCGAGCGCCTGCACGGCGTTCTCCGGGAAGCACACGATCGGCTCCTCGTGCACGTTGAAGCTGGTGTTGAGCACGAGCGGGATTCCCGAGCGCGCGCGGTAAGCCTCGAGCAGCTTCCAGTACAGCGGGTTCGCCTCGCGCGACACGGTCTGCGGGCGCGCGGTGCCGTCCACGTGCACCACCGCCGGGATGCGCGCGCGCCACCCGGGCCTCACGTTGCAGGTGATGGTCATGAACGGCAGGCAATCGGCAGACCTGGCGACGTTGTCGAAGATCGCCGCGGCGTGCTCCTCGAGCACGCTCGGCGCGAACGGCATGAACTCGGTGCGCGCGAGGCGCGCATTGAGCGTCTTGTTGATCTCGGCGTCGGTCGGGCGCGCGAGCATCGAGCGGTTGCCGAGCGCGCGCGGGCCGAACTCCATGCGTCCCTGGAACCAGCCGACCACGCGCCCGGCGTGGATCGCCGCCGCTGCGCGCTCGACGAGCGCAGGTTCCTCCAGGCGCTCGAAGGCGATGCCCGCGGCCTCGAGCGCGCGCCGGCAATCGCCCTCGCCCCAGCCGCTTCCCCAGTAGACGTCGCGCAACGCCGCGCCCGGCTGGCGCGCGGCGGGCTCCATTTCCCGCAGCAGGAACAGCGCCGCGCCCACCGAGTTGCCGGTGTCGCTCATCGCGGGGAAGACGAACAGGCGCTCCAGCCCGGGAAGCGCGGCAAGCCGCTGGTTGAGCTTCACGTTGGCGAACACGCCGCCGTTCACCGCCAGGCGCTTCTTGCCGGTGCGCGCGAGCAGGTCCTCGGCGAGCGCGGTGAGCGCATCCTCGAACACGGCTTGCGCCGCCGCGGCGACGTGCTCGCGCGGATGCGCGCGCACCAGCGCCTCGAGATGCGCCTCGCGCGCCGCATAGGCGTCGGCTCGCCCGGTGAAGTCCGAATCGAAACCGCGGCGCGTGGGCGCAAGGCGCAGCGCGCGGGCGAACTCGCCGTAGAGGCGCTGCGGGTCGCCGTGCGCCGCCAGCCCCAGCACCTTGCCCTCGTGCCTGAGCGGGATGAAGCCCATCGCCCCGGTGATCGCCTCGTAGTACTCGCCCGGCGAGGCGCCGGCGTTGTCCGAATGCTCGAGCCTCTCGAGCCGGCCGTCGCGCCAGGTGCCGGCGGTGTGGAAGATGTCGAGCTCGCCCACGCCGTCGATCGTCAGCACCGCGCACTCGTCGTAGCCCGAATACCAGGCCGCGGCCATGGCATGCGTCGCGTGGTGGTCGTAGAAGCGCACGCGCGCATCCGCCCGGAAGCCCATTTGCGACAGGAACTTCGCGCCGCGGAAGAACGGCGTGATGTCGCTGCCGGCGCGCGCCGCGCGCTTGAGCAGGTCGTTGACGTTGAGCTGCCGCTCGCCCTCGCCGCGCAGCCGCTTGCGGCCGCGCACCAGGCGCGCCTCGATCTCCTTGGCGAGCGACTCGCGGCGGAAGTACTTCTCCGGGAAGAAGCTGTGGATGCTCGCGATGCCGTCGACGTCGCGACGCGTCACGCCCGCGACCTCGAGCGCGTGCTCGAGCGCTTCCAGCGGCAGGCGGAAGCCGTCGTTCTTCCTGCGCGTGACGCGCTCCTGCGACACCGCGGCGGCGAGCGCGCCGTCGAGGAACACGCACGCCGAGGCGTCGTGCGAGGAAGCGAGGCCGAG
The DNA here is from genome assembly GCA_964627075.1 of uncultured Enterobacteriaceae bacterium. Classification (GTDB taxonomy): domain Bacteria; phylum Pseudomonadota; class Gammaproteobacteria; order Burkholderiales; family SG8-39; genus 2-02-FULL-66-14. Next base: position 37,798 of record CAZVHU010000001.1, read on the forward strand.
GATGACGGGCATCGGGCGGCGAAAGCGGCGCATTCTAGCGGCAGGCCGCGCGCTGCGGTAAATTCGCCGCCCATGCGAGCACGCGTTGCCGCAATCGCCATCGCGGCGCTGCTCGCGGGCTGCGCGGGCGTCGCCAAGCGCGACGCGCCCGAGCCCGGGCAGCGCCCCGGGGGCTATTACAAGGACGACGGCCCCGGCGCCAACCCGCCGCCGGACCTCGCCGCGACGCCGGACGCGGTGCCGCGCGCCGAGCCGCTCAACCGCTTCGCCAACCGGCCCTACCAGGTGTTCGGCAAGGACTACGTGCCGCTCACCAGCGTCGCGCCGTTTCGGCAGCAGGGCGTGGCGAGCTGGTACGGCAAGCGCTACCACGGCAGCAAGACTTCCAGCGGCGAGACCTACGACATGTACGCGATGACGGCGGCGCACACGGTGCTGCCGATCCCGAGCTACGTGCGCGTCACCAGCCTCGCCAACGGCCGCAGCGTGGTGGTGCGCGTCAACGACCGCGGCCCGTTCCACAACGACCGCGTGATCGACCTCTCCTACACCGCCGCGCTCAAGCTCGGCATGCTCAGCTCGGGCAGCGCGCGCGTCGAGGTCGAGGCGATCGTGCCCGGCGCGGTGGCCGCCGTAGCGCCGGCGCCGGCCCCGGCGGCGCAGGTTGCCGCGCTCCCCCCGCAGGCCGGGGGCGTATTCCTGCAGCTCGGGGCGTTCTCGGCGCTCGAAAGCGCCGAGAACTACCGCGGCCGCGTGCAGCGCGAGCTGCCGTGGCTCGGCGAGCCGCCGCAGGTGCTCGCCGCCGGCGGCCTGTATCGCGTGCAGCTCGGGCCGTACCGCACGCAGGACGAGGCGCGCTCCGTCGCCGAGCGCATCCAGTCGGAGCTCGGCCTCAGGCCGGTCGTCGTCGTGCGCTAGAATGCGCGGCCCTTCGCCGCCGCTTCTGCCATCGCGCCCGATGCTTCGACCGCTTCTGATCGCCCTGCTCTCGCTTCCGGCGCTCGCCGCGGCGAGCGCGCCGCAGCCGCCGCAGGTGATCGGGCGCGCGTGGTTCCTGCAGGACCTCGCGAGCGGCCAGGTGCTCGTCGCGGAAAAGCCCGACGAGCGCTTCGAGCCCGCCTCGCTCACCAAGCTCATGACCGCGTACCTCGTGTTCGCGGCGCTGCGCGACAAGAAGCTCGCGCCCGACCAGCGCGTGGGCGTCTCGGAGCGCGCCTGGCGCGCGCCGGGATCGCGCATGTTCATCGACCCGCGGATGCGCGTCGCGGTCGAGGACCTGATCCGCGGCATGGTGGTGCAGTCCGGCAACGACGCCTGCATCGCGCTCGCCGAGGCGGTCGCGGGGACCGAGGAGGCGTTCGTGCAGGCGATGGGGCGCGAGGCCGGGCGCCTGGGCATGAAGAACACGAAGTTCATGAATTCCACCGGCCTGCCGGATCCGCAGCACTATTCGACGGCTCGCGACCTCGCGCTGCTCGCCGCGGCGCTGATCCGCGACTTCCCGGAGCCCTACGCCAGGTACTACTCGCAGCGCGAATTCCGCTACGCGAACATCACCCAGCCCAACCGCAACCGGCTGCTGTGGCTCGATCCCACGGTGGACGGGGTCAAGACCGGATACACCGAGGCGGCCGGCTACTGCCTGATCGCGTCGTCGAAGCGCGGGCCGCGGCGGCTGCTGTCGGTGCTGCTGGGCTCCACTTCCGAGGCGACGCGCGCCCAGGAGTCGCAGAAGCTGCTCAACTGGGGCTTCCAGTCCTTCGACGCCGTGCGCCTCTACGACAAGGGCCAGGCGGTGAAGGAGATCGAGGTGTGGAAGGGCGAGCGTGCGCAGCTCAAGGCGGGCTTCCGCGACGAGCTGGTGCTCACCGTGCCCAAGGGCGAGGCGGGCAAGCTCAAGGCGGAGCTCGTGGCGCCCTCGCCGCTGCTCGCGCCGGTCGCTGCGGGGCAGCGCGTCGGCGTGCTGCGCGTCTCGCTCGAGGGCAAGGCGCTTGGCGAGTTCCCGGTGGTGGCGCTCGAGGGCATCGCGGCGGCCGGATTTTTCGGCCGCGCCTGGGATACACTCAGGCTGTGGCTCAAATAGCGGAGCGGAAATGATTTTTCTCAACGGCAGGTTCATGCCCATCGAGGAAGCGCGCGTGCCGGTGCTCGACCGCGGCTTCATCTTCGGCGACGGCGTCTACGAGCTGGTGCCCGTGTACTCGCGCGCGCCGTTTCGCCTGGACGAGCACCTCGCGCGCCTGGAGCGCAGCCTCGCCGCGGTGCGCATCCGCAACCCCTACAGCCGCGCCGAGTGGCGCGACATCATCCTGCGCCTCGTTGCGCTGCAGCCCTTCGAGGACCAGGGCGTCTACTTCCAGGTGACGCGGGGCGTGGCCAAGCGCGACCACGCCTTCCCCAAGGACGTGGCGCCGACCGTGTTCGTGATGGCCAACCCCTTGGTCAACCCGCCCGCCGAGCAGGTGGAGCGCGGCGCCGCCGCCGTCACCGCGGTCGACAACCGCTGGCTGCGCTGCGACATCAAGTCGATCTCGCTCGTCGGCAACGTGCTGCTGCGCCAGCACTCGGCCGACGTCGGCGCGGTGGAGACGATCCTGTTCCGCGACCGCAAGTTGACGGAAGCCTCGGCCTCCAACGTGTTCGTGGCGAAGCGCGGCGCGCTCTTGAGTCCCCCCAAGAGCAACCTGATCCTGCCCGGCATCACCTACGACGTGGTGGTCGAGATCGCGCAGTCCGCGGGCATCCCGCTCGAGTTGCGCGACGTCACCGAGGACGAGGTGCGCGCCGCCGACGAGATCTTCGTCTCCTCCTCCTCCAAGGAGGTGCTCGCCATCGTGCAGCTCGACGGCAGGCCGGTGGGCGAGGGCAGGCCCGGGCCCGTGTTCCGGCGCGTGCACCAGCTCTACCAGGACTTCAAGCGCGACGTGATGCGCGCCGGCGCCCGCAAGGAGAAGGCCGTCTCGGCCGCCTGAGCGCGGCCCGCGTCATGCGCGAACCCGGCGCGGCGCTCGCCTTTCCGACCGCGTTCCCGATCAAGATCATGGGACGCCGGCAGGGCGGCTTCGCGCAGGCGGTGATGGAAATCGTCCTGCGGCACGCGCCGGACTTCGAGCCGGCAACGATGGAGATGCGCCCCAGCCGGCAGGGCAAGTACCTCAGCCTCACCGTGACCGTGAACGCCACCTCGCGCGAGCAGCTCGACGCGCTCTACCGGGACCTCTGCGACCACCCGGCGGTGGTGATGGTGCTCTGATGGCGGCGGTGCTCGAAGCAATCTGTCTGCGGCGCCTCGGGCGGATCGGCTACCAGCAAGCCGAGGCCGCGATGCGCGATTTCACCGTCTCGCGCGACGCGCGCACGCCCGACGAGCTGTGGCTGGTCGAGCACCCTCCGGTCTACACGCTCGGCACCGGCGCCGACCCGGCGCACGGGCCGCGCACGCCCAACGGCATCCCGGTGCTGAAAAGCGGCCGCGGCGGCGAGATCACCTACCACGGCCCCGGGCAGGTGGTGCTCTACACGCTGGTGGACCTCGCCCGGCGCGGCCTCAAGGTGAAGCAATACGTGGCGCTCCTCGAGCAGTGCGTGATCGAGCTGCTCGCGCTGCACGGCGTCAAGGGCGAGCGCAGGCCCGGGGCGCCCGGCGTCTACGCGCGCGGCGCGAAGGTCGCGGCGCTCGGGCTGCGCCTCGCGCGCGGCCGCGCCTACCACGGCGTCGCGCTCAACGTGAACATGGACCTCGCGCCGTTTGCGGCGATCGACCCCTGCGGCTACCCGGGGCTCGGGGTGACCCAGACGCGCGACCTCGGCATCGCCGCTTCGGCCGGCGAACTGGGCGAGCAACTCGCGGGGCTGCTCATGGAGAAGCTCGCCGATGCGTGAGCCGGGCGCGAAGGAAAAGGGCGCGGCCAAGACCGCGCGCATCCCGGTGAAGATCGTGCCACGTGCGGCGCTGAAAAAGCCGCCCTGGATCCGGGTGCGGGCCGCCGCCGAGGGCTCGCGCTTCTACGACATCAAGCGCATCCTGCGCGCGCAGCGCCTGCACACCGTGTGCGAGGAAGCCTCGTGCCCGAACATCGGCGAGTGCTTCGGCAAGGGCACCGCCACGTTCATGATCCTCGGCGACGTGTGCACGCGCCGCTGCCCGTTCTGCGACGTGGCGCACGGCCGGCCGCTTGCGCCCGACGCCGAGGAGCCGCGGCATCTCGCAGAGACGGTAGCGCGGCTGGGACTTCGCTACGTCGTCGTGACGAGCGTGGACCGCGACGACCTGAAGGACGGCGGCGCGGCGCATTTCGCAGATTGCATCCGCGAGCTGCGCGCGCGCACGCCCGGCACCACGATCGAGGTGCTGGTGCCGGACTTCCGCGGGCGCCTGGAGCGCGCGCTCGAGCCGCTCGCCGCGGCGCCGCCGGACGTCATGAACCATAACCTCGAGACCGTGCCGCGCCTTTACCGCGCCGCGCGCCCCGGGGGCGACTACGCGCATTCGCTCGTGCTGCTGCGCGAGTTCAAGCAGCGCTGCCCCGCGGTTCCGACCAAGTCGGGATTGATGGTGGGCCTGGGCGAGCGTGACGAGGAGATCGTGCAGGTGATGCGCGACTTGCGGGCACACGGCGTGGAGATGCTCACCATCGGCCAGTACCTCGCGCCGTCGGCGCACCACCTGCCGGTCGAGCGCTACGTGCACCCGGACACCTTCGCCCTGTTCGAGCGCGAGGCCGCGGCGCTCGGCTTCAGGCACGCGGCGATCGGGCCGCTGGTGCGCTCCTCCTACCACGCCGACCGCCAGGCGCACGAGGCGGGCGTACCAGGCGCAGTGTAAAGTCATGCTTTACACTCCGGCCATTGGGAGCCGCCGCATGAGGACCCTTGCGCTTCGCTTTCTTGCTGCCGCCGCGCTTGGCGGCTGCGTTGCGGCCGCCCCCGCCGCGAGCCTCGACAGGATCTCCAACCAGGAGGCGATCGGCGGCCTGAAGGCCGCGCTCGAAAAGGGCTCGGCAGTCGCGGTCGCCAACCTCGGCCGCGCCGACGGCTACTTCGGCAACGACAAGGTGAAGATCCCGCTGCCGGAGTCGCTCAAGCGCACCGAGCGCCTGATGCGCACCGTCGGCATGGGCAAGTACGCCGACGAGCTGGTCCTCACCATGAACCGCGCGGCCGAAGCTGCGGTGCCCGAGGCGAAGGCGCTGCTGGTGGACTCGGTGAAGAAGATGAGCGTGCAGGACGCCAAAGGCATCCTCACCGGCGGCGACACGGCGGGCACCGAATATTTCAGGCGCACCACCTCCGAGCCGCTGCGCGCGAAGTTCCTGCCGATCGTGCAGCAGGCGACGAGGAAGGTGAAGCTCGCCGAAAGCTACAACAACTACGCCGGGCAGGCCGCGAAGTACGGGCTGCTATCGAAGGAGGACGCCAACCTCGACGCCTACGTCACGCAGAAGGCGCTCGACGGCCTGTACTTCATGATCGCCGAGGAGGAAAAGAAGATCCGCAAGGACCCGGTCGGCGCCGGCAGCGACCTGATCAGGAAGGTCTTCGGCGCCCTGAAGTAGCTCCTCTGTCGTCCCCGCCTACGCGGGGAGCCACAGGCTTGGCTTCCCCGCGAAAGCGGGGATCCAGTCCTATTCGATCACCCGGTCGGCGCGCAGGAGCAGCACCTGCGGAACGGTCAGCCCGATCGCCTCGCGGCTTTTCACTCGCCGGAGTCTGCGCCTGAACCTGCGCCACGGATCGATGGGTTTCCGCAGATTGGCGCCGTGCTTCAAGGAGTAAGATTCCGCCATGCAAAAGGCTGCTGCCCGGGCATTCCTCGCGCGCGACCGGGAGCGGGTCGCCGCGCTGAAAAGGGACTATCACGCTCGGCGTTACCGGCGGACGCGCGGCAGGTCCGGGCTGGATGCGGGGCGCTCGCTGCGGCAACTCGCCCGCTCGGTCCGGCCCGACTGGCCGACGAAACGGGACCGCGCCGAGGACCTGGCGCATCACGTGGCGCTCAAGCGCTTGCTCGACCGCGCCGCGCATGCGTTCTGCGCTCGCTGAGGCGCTCGCCGCCCTCGGGCGGGTGCTCGGCAGGCTGCGGGTTCGCTGGTACCTCTTTGGCGCACAGGCGGCGCTGCTCTACGGCGCAGCAAGGCTCACCGCCGACATCGATGTCACGGTGCAGATCGGCGAGCGGGGAACGGCCGGCCTGGCAAGAGCGCTCGAGCAGGCCGGATTCCGGCTTCGCGTTCGCGACGTCGCCGATTTCGTGGCGAAGACCCGCGTCCTGCCCTTCGTGCACGCCCGCTCCGGGATGCCGGTCGACATCGTCCTCGCGGGGCCCGGGCCGGAGGAGCTTTTCCTCAAGCGCCGCCGCCGCCGCCAGATCGAGGGGGTCACGGTCTTCGTCGCAAGCCCCGAGGATATCGTCGTCATGAAGATGCTCGCAGGCCGAGGCAAGGACGAAGACGACACGCTGGCGATCCTTGCTGCTCGGCCGCGCCTGAAAATCGCAAGGATCCGGTCGACTCTCGATCTGCTCGAGCGCGCGCTCGGGCAAAGCGACCTCCGGCCGCGGTTCGAACAACTGCTCGCCCGCGCCCGGCCGGCGTCGGCGCGCAAGAGAAGTTGAAGGCAGGCGCGCGCGGGGAAGCGCCGCGGCGCGCTACTCGATCACCCGGTCGGCGCGCAGCAGCACGCTCCGCGGCACGGCGAGGCCGATCGCCTTGGCGGTCTTCAGATTCACCACCATCTCGAAGCGCGACGCCTGGTCCACGGGCAGGCCGGCGGGCTTCGTCCCTTTCAGCACCCGCGCCATCATGTCGGCCGCGCGGCGCACGTCGTCCGTGAGGCTGGTTCCCAAGGAGGTCAAGCCGCCGCGCTCGACCATCTCGGCGTCGGAGAAGATCACGGGTATGCGCTGCCGGTCCGCGGCCTCGACGATGCGCTCCCCGGTGACGGGCGAATCGGCGAACCAGGCGTACGGCACCAGCACATCGGCGCCGGCGGCGACGGCGCCGTCGACCGTTGTATCCCAGCCGGTGCGGTCCGCGGTCACGAACTCCATCAGATCGATCGCAAGCCGGGCGGCGGTATTTCTCAGCTCGGGCGCCAAGGCGGCGAACTCGTCCGTGTGGGTTCTGCCAACCACGGCCACACGTTTCGCCCCGGGTAACAGCTCCCGCGCGAGTTCCAGGCGCTTGTGCAGCAATTCGCCAAACCGGTTGCTCACCCCGGTGGCGTTGCCGCCTGGCCTCGCGTAGCTTCTCACGATCCCCGCAACGACCGGGTCCGGACCCACACGAACACGATCGGCACCGACTTTCTTGCCGCGATCGCGGCCTCGGCGGCTCGCGTCGAGAAGGCCAGGATCGCATCCGCCCCGGCGGCCACTATGCGACGCACGTACTCGCGATCATCGCTGAAATCGCCGCTCTCGGCGCGCGCGTCGATCTCGAGGTTGCGTCCCTCGACGAAGCCGTGGCCCGCGAGCCGCTCGAGGAGCGCGGCGCGGTAGCGCTCCATGCCCGGGCCGCTCGCAAGCAGCACGCCGACGCGATAGGTCCGTGCCGTCTTCTGAGCGAGCGCGATCGGTGCCGCAAGCAGCGCGCTCGCGGCGAGCAGCAGTCTGCGTCGCCGGGTGTCGCTCAAGGGCCCTCCCCCCGCGTTGGGGAAAGTCTGCTCCTGAAGCTGCGGAAGATGGGCTCCCGTTTTCGCGGGAGCGACGAACCGCGGCTAGTGCGCCTGGTCCCAGTTGTCGCCGGCGCCGACGTCCACCACGAGCGCCACTTCGAGCTGGGCCACGCCTTGCATCAGGGCGCGCACCCTTTGCTTCACGGTTTCGAGCTCCGTGGCAGGCGCTTCCAGCACCAGCTCGTCGTGCACCTGCATGACGAGGCGCGTCTCGAGTTTCCCGTCGCGCAGCCAGCGGTCCACCGCCACCATCGCGAGCTTGATGAGGTCGGCCGCCGTGCCCTGCATCGGCGCGTTGATCGCAGCGCGCTCTGCGGCCTGGCGGCGCCCGGGCGAGCCCGACTTCATCTCCGGCAGCCTGAGCCGCCTGCCGAACACCGTCTCGACGAAGCCGTCGTTGCGCGCGCGCTCGCGGGTCTCGTCCATGAAGCGCTTCACGCCGGGGTAGCGCGTGAAGTAGGAGTCGATGTAGGCCTGCGCGGTGGCGCGCTCGATGCCGAGGGTCTGCGCCAGGCCAAAGGAGCTCATGCCGTAGATCAGGCCGAAGTTGATCGTCTTCGCCGCGCGGCGCTCGTCGGCGCTCACCTTGTCAAGCGGCACGCCGAACACCTCGGCGGCCGTGGCGCGGTGCACGTCGTCGCCGCGCGAGAAGGCTTTTCTCAGCCCCGCATCGCCCGAGAGGTGCGCCATGATGCGCAGCTCGATCTGTGAGTAATCCGCGCTCACGATCTTCCATCCGGGGGGCGCCACGAACGCCTCGCGGATGCGCCGGCCCTGCGGCGTGCGGATCGGGATGTTCTGCAGGTTGGGGTCCGTCGAGGCGAGGCGCCCGGTGACCGCGGTCGCCTGCGAGTAGGTGGTGTGCACGCGCCCGGTGGCCGGGTTCACCATGCGCGGCAGCTTGTCGGTGTAGGTGCTCTTCAACTTCGCGAGCGCGCGGTACTCGAGCAGGATCTTCGGCAGCGGGAAGTCGAGCGCGAGCTCCGCCAGCACGTCCTCGTCGGTGGAGGGTTGTCCCGACGGCGTCTTTTTCTTCACCGGCAGCTTCTGGCGCTCGAACAGGATCTCCTGGATCTGCTTGGGTGAATTCAGGTTGAACGGCTGCCCGGCGGCGTCGTAGGCCTTCTGCTCGAGCTCCAGCATCTCCTTGCCCAGCTCGTGGCTCTGCCGCTCGAGCTGCGCCGCGTCGAGCAGCACGCCGTGGCGCTCCATGCGCAGCAGCACCGGCAGCACCGGCAGCTCGATTTCCTCGTAGACCCGCTTGAGCTTTTCGTCCGCCGCGATGCGCGGGTACATCGCCTCGTGCAGGGCGAGGGCGCAATCGGCGTCCTCGGCGGCATACTCGGTGGCGCGCCCGATCTCGACCGCCGAGAACGAAATGCGCGCTGCGCCTTTGCCGGTCACCTCGTCGTAGGAGATGGTCCTCCAGCCGAGGTGCCGCTGCGCGAGCGAGTCGAGGTCGTGCCGCTCGTGCACTTCCAGCACGTAGGACTCGAGCAGCGTGTCGTGCGCGATGCCGGCAAGCGCGACGCCGTGGTTCGCAACGACGTGGGCGTCGAACTTGGCGTTCTGCCCGACCTTGGCGCGCGCTGCATTCTCGAGCCACGGCCGCAGCACTTCGAGCGCACGCTCTGCGCCGACTTGCCGCGGCGCGCCGGGGTACTCGTGCGCGAGCGGCAGGTAGTGCGCAGTGTCGCCGAAGGCGAAGGACATGCCCACCAGCCTCGCGCTCATCGGCTCCAGACCCGTGGTCTCGGTGTCGAAGCCCACGAGCGGCGCGCGCTCGAGCCCTGCGGCGAGCGAGCGCAGCGCGGCCTCGTCCACTACTGTTGCGTACCTGCGCCGCGCCGGCCCCTCGCCCGGCACGACCGGCGCGGATGCGCCCTCCCGCGGCATTGCCGCCACAGCCGGCGGCGCGGCGAAACGCCGCTCGCCGTCGGATGCTGCGGGCACGCCGCCTTCCAGCTCGCGCAGCCAGCTCTTGAAGCCGTGGCGCTCGAAAAGCTCCCTCAGCTTCGCGTTGTCCGGGCCGCCGTCCTGCAACCGGGCGAGCGAGGTGGCAAGTGTAAAGTCACGCTTTACAGTGAGGAGCCTGCGGCCCCGCGGCAGCCAGTCCAGGGTCGCGCGCAGGTTTTCTCCCGCGACGCCCGGGATCTCGGCGGCGTGCGCGATCACCCCGTCGAGCGAGCCGAACTGCTGGATCCACCTTGCGGCGGTCTTGGGACCGACCTTGGGAACGCCCGGCACGTTGTCCACACTGTCGCCCACGAGCGCGAGGTAGTCGACGATCCTCTCGGGCGGCACGCCGAATTTCGCCCGCACCGCGGCCGGGTCGAGCGTCTCGTTCGACATGGTGTTGACCAGCGTCACGCTGGCGTCCACCAGCTGCGCCAGGTCCTTGTCGCCGGTGGAGATGACGCAGCGCCAGCCGGCGCGCTTCGCTTGCTCGGCGAGCGTCGCGATGACGTCGTCGGCCTCGATGCCCTCGATCGCGAGCACCGGCCAGCCCAGCGCTGCGACGATTTCCTTCAGCGGCGCGATCTGCGCCGCGAGATCGTCGGGCATCGGCGGGCGGTTCGCCTTGTACTGCGGATATTCCTCGTCGCGGAAGGTCTTGCCCGGCGCGTCGAACACGCAGGCGCGGGCTTGCGCCTTGTAGTCGGCGGCGAGCCGCCTTAGCATGTTGACCACGCCGTAGATCGCGCCGGTCGGCTCGCCGCGCGCATTCTTCAGCTCCGGAAGCGCGTGGAAGGCACGGTACAGGTACGACGAGCCGTCAACCAGCAGGAGAGTCTTGTGAGACACGAGAAGCTGCCGAAGCCCGCTTTTCCCGGCGCGGTGCAGTCCGCGCGCGAGGCCTGGCGGGTGTTCGGCATTATGGCAGAGTTCGTGGAGGGCACCGAGCGCCTGGCGGGCATCCGCCCCGCGGTGTCGGTGTTCGGCAGCGCGCGCGCGGTGGAGGGCTCGCATTACTTCGCGCTCGCGGAGCAGACCTCGCGCCTGCTCTCGGACGCGGGCTTCGCCGTGATCTCGGGCGGCGGCCCCGGGATCATGCGCGCCGCCAACAAGGGCGCCTTCGCCGGCCGCTCGCCCGCGGTGGGCCTCAACATCGAGCTGCCGCGCGAGCAGCACGCGAGCGAGTTCCAGGACATCAGCCTGCGCTTCGAGCACTTCTTCGCGCGCAAGGTGATGTTCGTCAAGTTCGCCACCGCCTACGTGGTGTTGCCGGGCGGCTACGGCACGCTGGACGAGCTGTTCGAGGCATTGACGCTGGTGCAGACGCGCAAGATCCGCAAGATGCCCATCATCCTGATGCACGCGCCGTTCTGGCGTGGCATGCTCGACTGGTTCCGCTCGAGCCTCGTCGCCGAGGGCATGATCGACGCGGCCGACCTCGACCTGGTGCAGGTGATCGACGAGCCGCGCAAGGTGGTCGAGGCGATCTTCGCCTTCTACGAGAAGCGCGGCTTCGAGCCTTCGCCCGCCGAGCGCGAGGTCCTGCTCAACCTCTGATCCGGTAGAATCCCCGCCATGCGCCGCCTGATCCTTCTCTGCGCCGCGTGCGCAGCCACGGCGGCGTTCGCGCAGCAGCCTCCGAAGCTCGAGCCGCTGGCCGAGCCGCCGCCGCCGCCGCCGGGCGTGCGCGACATCGCGCCCGACGAGCCGCGCGTGCGCATCGCGCCGCAGGAAGGCGACCAGGTGGAGGAGATCCGCGACGGCGGCCGCGTGATCATGATCAAGGTGACGCCTCCCGGCGGCGTGCCGTACTACCTCATCGACACCACCGGCAGCGGCAACTGGATGCGCCGCGACTCGCTCGACGACGGCGTGCGCGTGCCAATGTGGCCGATCTTCACCTTCGACTGATTTGTCGGTCTATACGCCCGTATCGGAAAGCCAGCTCGCTGCCTGGCTGAAGAACTATTCCGTGGGGGCGCTGGCGGCGCTCGAGCCGATCGCCGCCGGCATCGAGAACACCAACTACTTCGTCACCACCACCCAGGGGCGCTACGTGCTGACGCTGTTCGAGCGCCTGCCGGCGGCGGAGCTGCCGTTCTACCTCGGGCTGATGGCGCACCTCGCGCGCCACGGCATTCCCTGCCCGGCGCCGATCGCCGACCTCGGCGACAGCATGCTCTCGCAGTTGAACGGCAAGCCCGCGGCGCTGGTGACGCGCCTGCCGGGGGCGTCAGTGGAGCGCCCGGGCGAGGCCGAGTGCGCCGAGCTCGGCGCGCTGCTTGCGCGCCTGCACCTCGCAGGGCGCTCCTACGCGGGGTACCTGGAGAACCCGCGCGGCCCCAAGTGGTGGCGCGCAGCGGCGCGCGACCTGGAGGGGCGCCTCGCGTCCGAGGATGCGGCGCTGCTGCAAGCCGAGCTCGCGTTCCAGGGGCGGCACCGCCATCCCGACCTGCCGCGCGGGCCGGTGCACGCCGACCTGTTCCGCGACAATGCGCTCTTCGAGGGCGGCCGCATCAGCGGCGTGATCGACTTCTACTTCGCCGGCGTCGATTGCCTGCTCTACGACGTCGCGGTGTGCGTGAACGACTGGTGCCTCGCGGACCCGCAGCGCGACCGGCGCCTGCACGCGCCGCGCACGCGGGCGCTGCTCGCCGCCTACCATGCATTGCGGCCGTTCTCCGGCGCCGAGGCGGCGGCCTGGCCGGCGATGCTGCGCGCCGCGGCATTGCGCTTCTGGCTGTCGCGGCTGCACGATTACCATCTGCCGCGCGAAGGCGAGCTCGTGCACCTGCACGACCCGGAGCACTTCCGGGCCTTGCTCGCGCTGCGCGCTTCAGAGGACGCGGCGCCGTGGCTGGATCGAGGGCGACATGAGGGGCGATAAGAGCGGCAACGGGAAAGGGAGGGCATGAAGACGCAGCTCGTGCCCGCCGGGCGCGGCGCGCGCTGGCTCGGCGAGGGCTGGCGCCTGTTCCGTGCCGCGCCCTTCGCCTGGCTGACGGTGGCGTTCGTCTTCTACATGGTGCTGGTGATCGCGAGCAAGGTGCCGGCCGTGGGCGCGTCGCTGTTTTCGCTTCTCGTGCCGGCGCTGTGGATGGCGTTCATGGCGGTGGCGCGCAGCGCCGCGAGCGGCCGGCGCGAGTCGCCGGCCGCGTTCTTCGCCGGGCTTGCCGCAAACGCCGTGTCGCTGGGCGTGCTGGGCATCGTCTATCTCGCCGGCAACGTGCTTGCGATCGCCGCCACCATCCCGTTCAGCGACGGGCATCTCGCGCGCTGGGTGTTCCGCGGCGCAGCGCCCGAGCGGGAGGTGATCACCTCGGGCGAGTTCCTGTCCGAACTGGCGCTGTCGATGGTGTTCTACAGCCCCGTGCTGCTCGCCTTCTTCTACGCGCCGATGCTCACGGCCTGGCACCGCTTCGGCGCCGTGAAGGCGCTGTTTTTCAGCCTCGCCGCGTGCCTCATCAACTGGCGCCCGTTCCTCGCCTACGGCATGGTGGTCGCGGCGGCGCTCGGCGTGCTGGTGATGCTCGCATCGGTGGTGGTCGGGCTGCTCGCCTCGGGCGGCCGCGCCGGGCTGAACGCGGCGCTGATTGTCCTCGTGCCGATGTTCGCCGTGTTCTTCTGCGCCCTGGCGGCGAGCGCCTACGCGAGCTACCGCGACATCTTTGCCCAGGGCCCGGCGCAGGCCTGAGCGCGCGCCCCGTCGGGTGACACTTCCGCCGAAGCCGACTATATTCTTTCCGTCCAGCATCCGGCCATGAACACCGCGCCGTCCAAGCGCGCCACCGTCGCGACGCCCGATTTCACCGATCCCGCCACCGCCAAGGCCTGGCTGGAGAACGTGCCGCTCGCCAACGTGGCGGCGGCGCAGCGCCAGCTGCTCGCGCAGGTGGCGGAGTTCAACCGCTTCGCGACCCCGGCGGCGAACCGCCTCGCCACGCTCGAGGCGCTGCGCGAGGCGGTGCACTTCGTGCAGATCGAGCAGGCGCGCCGCTTCATCAACCGCGCGCTGCCGATGGCCGCGGCCGAAGGCTCGGTGTTCGCCGACACGGTCGGGCTCTGGGAGCAGATGCGCCAGGGCTACCTGAGCTGCCTCGACGCGGTCGAGGCGCGGGAGCCCGGGCTGCGCGGGCAGGGCGCGCTCGTCTGCCAGCGCGCGCTCGCGCTCGGCGGCCTGAAGATGTTCCACTACCACCGCGCCTACCGCCAGGTGCCGAAGCAGGAGTGGCGCGCGCTGCACCAGTGCTATGCGCGCGCCGAGGCGCTCAAGGTGTCCGAGGCGCCGGTCAAGGACTACCTCAACCGCGACGTGCACGAGACCTCGCCGCGCATCGCCTACATGCGAGCGCTGCTCCTCGGCATGGCCAACCCCAACGAGCTGTCGCAGCGCCAGCTCACCTTCGTAGCGTTCCTGCTCGAGCGCTGGGCGGAAAAAGTCGAGATCTCCTTGCGCCCCGGCGCCGAGGACCTCGATGCGCCGCCGCTGGTCGTGGACCTCGAGGGCGACGCGTGCCCCGAGCGCGGCGGTTCGCAGGCGGCGCAGCCGCGCTACCTCGATGCGCTGCGCATCTCCAAGAGCCTGCGCAGCCGCATCGGCCTGATGCGCAAGGGCGAGTCGCCCGCGCGCCTGGGGCTGGGTGAGGACTGCGTGCAGCCCTCCTGCGAGCAGCTGCTCGTGTTCCTGTACCGCCAGTGGTGCCAGCCGCGGCAGCCGCGCGCCTCGGAGCGCAAGCGCATCAGCGACGTGGCGCAGGTGTGCAACGACATGGCGGCGGTGCACTACTACGTCTCGGGCAAGGCATTCCGCCAGCCCGACAGCGCGCAGCAGCTGAACGCCCGGCAGCGCGACGAGATCGCCACCTTCGGCCGCCTCAGCACGCGCGAGGACGAAGCCTACGGCGCGGTGCACGGCTTCCAGCTCGAGCACTGGCAACTGCTCGACGAGAGCGCGCTCGGGCTGAGGATGATGCGCGCGGCCGGAACGCCGGGCAAGCGCTACACCCATGGCCAACTGCTGGCGGTGCGCCCGGCCGATGTCAAGGGCTTCATGCTGGCGCAGGTGCGCTGGCTGTCGCAGTCGGAGGAGGGCGACCTGTACGCCGGCGTGCGGCTGCTGCCCGGGCTGCCGGCGGCGATCGCGGTGCGCGCCACCGGACTCAACGTGCGCGACGACAAGTTCGTCCAGGCGATGTCGCTCACCGCGGTGCCGGCGCTCAATTCGCCGCCGGCGCTGGTGCTGCCCGCGGGCTGGTACAAGCCCAAGCGCGTGATCGAGGTCCACATCGACGCCACCGTGCAGGTGGAGCTCGCCGAAGTGCTCGAGCGCGGCAGCGACTTCGAGCGCGTGTCCTACGGCGTGCTGTGAGAACCGACGGCCCGGTCCCGACCGAGATCAGGCTGCACCAGAAGTCGCGCCTGATGGAGATCGCGTTCTCCGACGGAAGATCGTTCCGGCTGCCCTACGAGTTCCTGCGCGTGTATTCGCCCTCGGCCGAAGTGCGGGGCCACGGCCCCGGGCAGGAGGTGCTGCAGACCGGCAAGCGCAACGTCGAGATCAAGTCGCTCGAGCCGGTCGGCTCCTACGCGGTGCAGCCGACGTTCTCCGACGGGCACTCGACCGGCATCTACTCCTGGGACTACCTGCACCATCTCGGGGAGAACCAGGAGCGCATGTGGGCCGAGTACCTCGAGCGGCTGCAGAAAGCGGGCGCGAGCCGCGACTGATACCAGCGCTCACTTACGCTATCTGAATCAATTTCCAGTGCCATGAGAGAAACCGACTTCGGTTTCGAGCGCGTGCCGGAAAGCGCCAAGGCCGAGCGTGTCGGCGAGGTTTTCGACACCGTCGCCGAGCGCTACGACCTGATGAACGACCTGATGTCGCTCGGGCTTCACCGCGCGTGGAAGGCGTTCACCGTGGCGCTTGCGCGCGTGCGTCCAGGCGAGCGCGTGCTCGACGTCGCCTCGGGCTCGGGCGACCTCGCGCGCGCGTTCGCCAGGCGCGGCGCGCAGGTGTGGATGAGCGACATCAACGGCCGCATGCTCGCGCGCGGCCGGGACCGGCTCGCCGACGCCGGAGTGCTCGCCCCGGCAGTGCAGTGCGACGCCGAGCGGCTGCCGTTCCCGGGCGCGAGCTTCGATTGCGTCTGCGTGGGCTTTGGCCTTCGCAACATGACGCGCAAGCAGGCGGCGCTCGCCGAGATGGCGCGCGTGCTGAAGGCGGGCGGGCGGCTCATCGTGCTCGAGTTCTCGCACATCTGGAAGCCGCTGCAAAAACCCTATGACCTGTACTCCTTTCGGCTGCTGCCGTGGCTCGGCGAGCGCGTCGCCGGCAACGCCGCCGCCTACCGCTACCTCGCGGAGTCGATCCGCATGCATCCTGACCAGGGCGCGCTCGCGGCGATGCTGGAACGCGCGGGGCTGGAGCGTGTCGAATGGTTCAACCTCGCTGCCGGCGCGGTGGCGGTCCATAGGGGCTACAAACTGGGGTAGCATAGAGCGTTCATTCGAGAGGACGGAAACCATGAAACGGATTGTTCTCGGCGCGGCAGTCGCGCTCCTTGGCGCGATGCTCGTCGCCACCGAAGTCGAAGCCAGGCGCGTGGGCGGCGGCCGCACGCTCGGCGCGCAGCGCAACCTCACCAACGCGCCCCCGGCGCAGGCCCCGGCGAAGCCCGCCCAGCAGCAGACGCAGCAGGTGGCGCCGCGGCAACAGCCGGCGGCGCAGCCCGGCGCTGCGCCCGCGGCGGGCCAGCCCGCGCCCGCGAGCGGCTTGAGCCGCTGGATGCCGATGCTCGGCGGGCTCGCGCTCGGCGGGCTGCTCGGCTCGCTCTTCGCGGGCAGCGGTTTCGGCGCCGCGCTCATGGGGATCCTGACGGTGGCGCTGCTCGCCCTCGGAGTGCTGGCCGTGGTGCGCATGCTCGCCGCCAAGCGCGGCGATGCGCCGCGCCCGGTGCAGTTCGCGGGGCTGGGCAACGAGACGGTCGCCGCGCCGCCGCCCTCGCAGGCGGCGGGCTTGGACGCGCCGGCCGCGCGCGCTGCGCCCGATGCCGCCGTCGCGGCGCGCATCCCGGAAGGCTTCGACAGCGCCGGCTTCCTGCGCGGCGCGAAGCTCAACTTCATGAAGCTGCAGCTCGCCAACGACACCGGCAATCTCGACGAGTTGCGCGAGTTCACCACGCCGGAGCTCTACGAGGACCTTGCCCGCGAGGTGCGCGAGCGCGGCGGCGCCCGGCAGCAGACCGACATCATGGCGCTCAACGCCGACCTGCTCGAGGTCGTCACCGAGGGCGACCGGCACTGGGCGAGCGTGCGTTTCTCGGGCTCGGTGCGCGAGACACCGGGGAGCGCGCCCGAGGGCTTCGAGGAGGTGTGGAACCTCGCCAAGCCGGTGGACGGCTCCAGCGGCTGGCTGCTGGCCGGCATCCAGCAGATGCATTGACCCCGAGGCGGGCCGCCGCGAGCGGCTTCCGGTAACATCGAAAGGCCACCGCATGGTGGCCTTTTGTTTTGGCGCATGCCCTTCGAATCCCCGGTCGCCGCGGCGCTCAACCACCTGCTCGAGGGCGAGTCCTGGGCGCGAGAGCGCCTGGCGCCCTTCGCGGGCGAGGCGCTCGAGTTGCGCGCGCCGCCGCTGCCTGCGCTGCGCTTCGCGATCGCCGCCGGCGGGCGGCTCGCGCCCGCCGCTGCCGACGCGGTGCCGTCCCTCGCCATCACCGTAGGGCCGCAGGCGCTGCCTGCGCTGGCGCGCGGCGAAGAGCACTTCCTGCGCGCGATCGAGGTCTCGGGCAATGCGCGCCTCGCGTCGGAAGTCATGTTCCTCTTCCGGCACCTGCGCTGGGACTTCGAGGAAGACCTCTCCAGGCTCGTCGGCGACGCCGCCGCGCACCGCGCGGCGCGCGCGGCGCGCACCCTGATCGCCTGGCAGAAGGACGCCGCGCAGCGCATCGCCGAGGGGCTGATGGATTACGCAGTCGAGGAAAAGCACCTGCTCGTGCCGCGCGCGGAGCTGGAAAAGCTCGCGCAGGGCGCGGCGCAGCTGCGCGACGCGCTGGAGCGGCTGCAGAAGCGGCTCGAGCGCCAGGAGCGGGGCGGTGTCTAGCCTGGTGCGCCTGGCGCGCATCCTCTGGATCGGGCTGCGCTTCGGGCTGCACGAGTTCATCCCCGGGCTCCCCGGCGGCCGGCTGCTCGCGCTGTTCGCCGGCGGGGCGGGCGAGCCGCGCGCCGTGCGCCTGCGGCGCGCGCTCGAGACCCTCGGCCCCATCTTCGTCAAGTTCGGGCAGGTGCTCTCGACGCGCCGCGACCTGCTGCCGGTGGACATCGCCGACGAGCTCGCCAAGCTCCAGGACCGGGTGCCGCCCTTCGACTCCAAGCTCGCGGTGGCCGAGATCGAGCGCTCGCTCGGGCGGCCGCTCGACGAGGTGTTCGCGAGCTTCGAGAGCCGCTGCGAGGCGAGCGCCTCGATCGCGCAGGTGCACCTCGGGGTGCTGAAGAGCGGACAGGAAGTGGCGGTCAAGGTGCTACGGCCCGGCGTGGAGAAGGCGGTGGCCGGGGACGTGCTGCTGCTCGAGGCGGCGGCGCAGCTCATGGAAAAGCTCTGGGCGGAGGGCCGGCGCCTGAAGCCGCGCGAGGTGGTGGCCGAGTTCTCGCGCCACCTCGAGGAGGAGCTCGATCTCATGCGCGAGGCCGCCAACGCCTCGCAGCTGCGGCGCAACTTCGAGGACTCGAAGATGTTGCTGGTGCCGGCGGTCTACTGGGACTACTGCGCGCAGCGCGTCATGGTGATGGAGCGCATGCGCGGCACGCCCGTGTCGCAGGTCGCCGAGCTGCGCGCCAGGGGCATCGACATCCCGCAGCTCGCGCGCGCCGGAGTCGAGATCTTCTTCCAGCAGGCGTTCCGCGACGGGTTCTTCCACGCCGACATGCACCCGGGCAACATCTTCGTCGCCACCGAGGGCGAGGCGAAGGGCCGCTATGTCGCGCTCGACTTCGGCATCATGGGCGCGCTCACCGAGCGCGACAAGAACTACCTGGCGCAGAATTTCGTCGCCTTCTTCAACCGCGACTACCGGCGCGTGGCGCAGGCGCACCTCGACGCCGGCTGGGTGCCGCCGGGCACGCGGGTGGAGGCGTTCGAATCGGCGATCCGCGCCGTGTGCGAGCCGGTGTTCGCGCGGCCGCTGAAGGAGATCTACTTCGGCAAGCTGCTGCTGCGCCTGTTCCAGACCTCGCGCCGCTTCAACGTCGAGATCCAGCCGCAGCTGGTGCTGCTGCAAAAGACGCTGCTCAACATCGAGGGCCTCGGGCGCGAGCTCGATCCGGACCTCGACCTCTGGAAGACCGCCAAGCCCTACCTCGAGAAGTGGCTGAGCGACCGCATCGGCTGGCGCGGCCTGCTCGATACCTTCAGGCGCGAGGCCCCCTACTGGGCGCAGACGCTGCCCGAGCTGCCGCGGATGCTGCACCGGATGCTGGCCGAGGACCGGCTGGGGGCGCTGGAGGCAGCGGTGCGCGAGCTCGCCGCCGAGGAGCGGCGGCGCAACGACCTGCTCTCCGCGCTCGTTTTCCTCGCGTTGGTGGGCATCGCCGTCTTCAGCATAGCCATCCTCGTTTAGCGCCGCCATCCAAGGTCGGCGCCGAGGCGGGTCGGCTCCGCCGCCCTGGACCGCAAACGCCGCGCCACGGGTGCCCGGCGGGGCAGACTTCGGTCAGATTGAAGCTCTTGTCTGCCCCGCCACCCGTGGAGCACGGCGCGGCCCCGAAGGGCGGCGGAGCCGCCCCGCCCCGGCGGCGGCACAGGGACGCGAGCGCATATACAGACGTCGGGTGCTCGCGAACGCCGATTCCTGCAGTCACGCATGCGACGGATTCATCGCGACCGCGCCCGCAGCGGCGCGCCTTGGGATGGGGAAATGAAGTGTAAAGAGTGACTTTACACTCTGCCCGCCTGGCGCCGGCGCTCGAACCAGCTCCCGGATTGGGGCGTAGACTTTGCGGTGATTGCTCTGTAACGGAGGGCGCTGCGATGCAAACCCTACGCAGGCAGCTGCTGATTGCCGCGGGCACCCTGCTCGCGACGCCACTTGCCCGCGCGCAGATATCGCCAAAGCTGCGGCGGATCGGGCACCTGCAGCTCAATCCCTATGCCGATGGCGTGCAGAAATGGTGGCTCGCAGGGCTGCAGCAAGCAGGCTACGAGCATGGAAAAAAATCTTCTGGTTGAATGGCGTTCTGCCGAGGGCGATGCAGGGCGCCTGCCCGCCCTTGTCGATGAACTCGTGCGCCTCAACGTCGAGTTGCTCGTGGCTATTTCCAGTGACGCCGAAGATGCGGCCAAGCAGGCGTCCCGAACGATCCCCATCGTGACGTTTGGGACCACCTTTCCGATCGAGCGGGGATTGATCAAGAGCTTCGCGCGCCCGGGCGGCAACATTACCGGAACGGTCTGGTTCGTCGACCCGGAAGTCACGTTTTCAAAGCAATACCAGATCTTCAAGGACGCCGTGCCCGGCGCGAGCCGGGTGTACGCTTTGTACTATGGCGCGGATCCGGCTTTGCGATTCTGGGATAGAGCGCTTGAACGTCGCCTGGCGAAGGCGATGGGGTTGACCGTGCAGGATTTCCCGCTACACCGACCTGAGGCCGTGAAGCCGACGCTCGAGCGCATCGCTTCCAGTCGACCGGATGTGCTCTCGGTATCAGGCAATGTTCAGGCCTCTCTTGGAGCGTTCCCGGAAATCGCCGCGTTCGCTCTGCAGCATAAGCTCGTGTCGTACTCGGAAAGCGAACGCTACCCTCGTTTCGGCGGACTGCTTTCCTATGGACCAAACTTTCTTGGCTTGCGGGAGTTCATGGTCAGCTACGTTGACAGGATCCTGCGCGGAGCCAAGGCCGCCGATCTGCCTGTCCAGCAGACGACAAAGTGGGATTTGGTGCTCAACGCCAAGACCGCTCAGGCCATCGGATTCAGGCCGCCGCCCGCGTTCATGCTGCAAGTGACGCGTCAGATCGAATGAAGCGTCGGGCAATCGACGTGCTCGCAGTGGACGCGGGCAGGCAAAGTGTAATGCGTGGCTTTACACATTGGCCCGCGGACACCGCCAACCGCTGCGCGCCGTCCGACGTTGCCGCAAGGGGTCCCCATCGGGCCGCGCGGAGCCGCGCCGCGGGCGGAGGGAGCAGACCGAGCACTGTCTGAGCCCGTAAGAGGAGTAGGGCGAGTTGCGCAGGTCTCCGACGATCGCGGCAATGAGGCGAGGGTAAAGAAAATCGGGGACAGACCCGGAAGGCAGGTCTGTCCCCGATTTTCTTCGCGGCCCTGGGGAAGGCGGTAACGTCGGGCGGCGCGCGGGCGCGCCTGAAGGTGTTCTGCATATAATCGCCGCCAAACTCGTGCGCCGGCCGCCATGCTGATCGCTTTCGTCGCGCTCTACCTCGTGCTCACCATCGCGGTCGGGCTGTGGGCGGCGGCGCGGGTGCACAACACGAAGGACTATGTGCTCGCGGGGCGGAGCCTGCCGCTGTACATGAGTGCGGCGACGGTCTTCGCCACCTGGTTCGGCGCCGAGACCGTGCTCTCGGTCTCCGCGACCTTCTCGCGCGACGGCCTTGGCGGCATCGTCGCGGACCCCTTCGGCTCGTCGTTCTGCCTGCTGTTCGTGGCGCTTTTCTTCGCGCGCGCCTTCTACCGCATGGACCTGCTCACGATCGGCGACTTCTACCACCGGCGCTACAACAAGCCGGTGGAGGTGGCCACCAGCCTCGCGATCACGGTGTCGTACCTGGGCTGGACCTCGGCGCAGCTCACCGCGCTCGGGCTGGTGCTGTCCGTCGTTTCGGGCGGCGCGATCTCGCTCGAGACCGGGATCTACCTCGGCACCGCGATCGTGCTCGGCTACACCATCTGGGGCGGCATGTGGTCGGTGGCGATGACCGACCTGGTGCAGTCGGTGGTGATCCTCATAGGCCTCGCGCTGGTGGCGTGGCTGGTGGCCGACATGGCGGGCGGCGCCGGCAAGGTGATCGCCGCCGCCGCGCAGGCCGGCAAGTTCGAGTTCTGGCCCAAGGGCGGAACCAGGGAGTGGCTCGCCTTCCTCGCCGCCTGGATGACGCTCGCCATCGGCTCGATCCCGCAGCAGGACGTGTTCCAGCGCGTCACCTCGGCGAAGAACGAGAAAACCGCCGTGCGCGGCTGCCTGATCGGCGGCGCGGTGTACTTCTCCTTCGCCTTCGTGCCGATCTTCATCGCCTACGCGGCGCTGGTCATCGATCCCGGCTACGGCAAGCTGTTCGCGGGCGAGGACGCGCGCGAGATCCAGAGGATCCTGCCCAGCCTGATCCTCGACAGAACGCCGCTGTGGGCGCAGGTGCTGTTCTTCGGCGCGCTGCTCTCGGCGATCCTCTCCACCGCGTCGGGCGCGCTGCTCGCGCCGACGTCGCTGTTCACCGAGAACGTGATCCGGCCGTTCGCCCACCGCATGAGCGACCGCCAGTTCCTGCTGCTCTTGAGGGTGGTGCTCGCCACCTTCTCGCTCGCGGCGCTCGTCTTCGCGCTCAACTCGCGCAGCACCATGTACGAGATGGTGCAGAACGCCTACAAGGTGACGCTGGTGTCGTGCGTGGTGCCGCTCGCCGCGGGGCTGTGGTGGAAGCGCGCCGACGTCGCGGGCGCGGTGCTCGCGGTCGCGTTTGGCCTCGCGTCCTGGGGCGCGGCCGAGATGCTCGCCGCGGACGCCACCGTGCCGCCGCAGCTCGTGGGCCTCGGGTTCTCGGCGCTCGGCATGCTGCTCGGCGCATACCTGCCGCGGCCGGGCGGGGCGCGCGCCGCGGCGCATCCCGCGGCGCACGAGCCGCGCAGATAGCGCGCCCGTGCGGCCGTCGCCGCTCGCCGGTTTCCTGCTCGCCGCCTACAGCCTGCTCGTCGTCTACGCGTCGCTCTACCCGCTCGCGGAGTGGCGCGACCCGGGCGTATCGGCGCTTGCGTTCCTGACTGCACCCTGGCCTCGCTACCTCACCGCGTTCGATCTCGGCGCCAACGTCTTCGGCTACGCGCCCTACGGCCTGCTCGCAGCGCTCGCGGTGCACCCGCGCCTGCGGGGCGCCGGCGCGGTGCTGCTCGCCGCGGTCACGGGCGGGGCGCTCGCGCTCGCCCTCGAGGCCGCGCAGAGCTACCTGCCCGCGCGCATCGCATCCAACGTGGACCTGCTCGCCAACCTTGCCGGCGCCGCGCTCGGCGGCATCGCCGGCGTGCTCGCCGCGCCCTGGCTGCTGGGGGAGGGGCCGCTCAAGCGCCTGCGCGCATCGTCGTTCCTCCCCGGCGCGGAAATCGACCTCGGGCTCACCCTGCTCGGCCTGTGGCTGTTTGCGCAGCTCAGTCCCGCGACGCTGCTGTTCGGCGCCGGCGACCTGCGCGACCTGCTTGCCGCCGAGGGCGTCGAATACGGCGCCGAGCTGTTCATCTCGGTCGAGGCGGCGATCGCCGCGGCAAACCTCCTGGCGGTGACTCTGCTCGCCTCGGCGATGCTCGCCCCGGGGGCCCCGGCGCACGCGCTGTGCAGCGCGCTCGTCGTCGCTGCGCTCGCGGTGAAGACGCTCGCGTTCGCCATCCTGATGCGGGCCGAGGACGTGTTCGCGTGGCTCACGCCGGGCGCGCAGCATGGCCTTGCGGCGGGATTCGTGCTGATGCTCGCGGCGGTGGCGCTGCCGCGCACGGCGCGCCTTGCGATCGCCGCGATGCTGCTCATGACAGCGACCGTGCTGGTGAACCTTGCGCCGCCCAATCCCTACCTCGCCGCGATCCTCAAGGTCTGGGCGCAAGGCCATTTCCTCAACTTCAACGGCCTCACGCACCTGGTGTCGGCGATCTGGCCGTTCGCGGCGCTCGCCTACCTGTTCTACCTCGCCTCGCGCCGCGCGCGCGAACGGTAGAATGCCGGCCCCATGTCCTACTACCAGCGCCACATCTTCTTCTGCTGCAACCAGCGCGACGACGGCCGGCCCTGCTGCCAGTCCAAGGGCGCGGTCCAGATGCGCGACTACGCCAAGGGCCGCGTCAAGGCGCTCGGCCTCGCCGGCGCGGGCAAGGTGCGCGTCAACCAGGCGGGCTGCCTGGACCGCTGCGAGGAGGGGCCCTGCGTCGTGGTGTACCCGGAGGCGGTCTGGTACACCTACGTGGACCGCTCCGACATCGACGAGATCATCGGCGAGCACCTGCAGAACGGCCGCATCGTAAAGCGGTTGCGGATCTGATGCGGCCCGCCACCCGGCGCGAGCTCGTTCCCGGGCCGGCCGGACGCATCGAGTGCGCGGTGGACGCGCCGCAGGGCGAGCCGCGCGGCGTGGCGCTGGTCGCGCACCCGCATCCGCTCTACGGCGGCACGCTCGACAACAAGGTGGTCACGACCCTCTCCCGCGCGCTGGCGGACCTCGGCTACGAGTCCTGGCGGCCCAACTTCCGCGGCGTCGGCGCAAGCGAAGGCGCCCACGACGAGGGGCGCGGCGAGGTCGAGGACCTCGCGGCGGTGCTCGCGCACGCTCGCGGCCGCGCCGACCACGCGCCGCCGGTGCTGGCGGGCTTTTCCTTCGGCGCCGCGATGCAGGCGCGGCTCGCGCCGCGCGTTCCCGGCGCGCGCCTGGTGCTGGTCGGCGTCGCGGTCAATCACCTGGAGGCGCCCGCGGTGCCGGCCGGCACGCTCGTCGTGCATGGCGCGAACGACGACACCGTGCCGCTCGCCGCGGTGCTCGCGTGGGCCGAACCGCAGGAGCTGCCGGTGGTGGTGCTCCCCGGGACCGATCACTTCTTCCACCGGCGGCTCCATCTCCTGCGCGCCATCGTGCGCCAGCACCTGCGATGAGGGCAACCGAGCCGGCGCTTTCGGTGCGCGGCCTGAGGAAGCGCTACGGCGAGCAGGAAGTCGTGTGCGGCGTGGACCTCGAGGTGGCGCCGGGCGAATGCTTCGGCCTGCTGGGCCCGAACGGCGCGGGCAAGACCACCACCTTGAAGTTGTGCCTGGGGCTCACCGACCCGGACGCGGGCGAGGTGCGCCTCCTCGGGCACGAAGTCCCGGCGCGCGCGCGCGAGGCGCGCGCCCAGGTGGGCGTGGTGCCGCAGTTCGACAACCTGGACCCCGACTTCACCGTCGCCGAGAACCTGGTCGTGTTCGGCCGCTACTTCGGGCTGCCCGCGAGGCAAATCGAGGCGCGCATGCCCGAGCTGCTCGAATTCGCCGGGCTCGCCGGACGCGCCGACGCCCGCATCCAGGCGCTCTCGGGCGGCATGAAGCGGCGCCTCACGCTCGCGCGCGCGCTCGTCAACGAGCCGCGGCTGCTGTTCATGGACGAGCCGACCACGGGCCTGGACCCGCAGGCGCGCCACCTCATCTGGGAGCGGCTGCGGCGGCTGACGCAGGAGGGGCGCACGCTCGTGCTCACCACGCACTTCATGGAGGAGGCCGAGCGGCTGTGCACGCGCGTCGCGATCATGGACCGCGGCCGCGTTATCGCCGAGGGCAGCCCGCGGGCGCTGATCGCCGGGCACATCGAGCCGCAGGTGGTGGAGGTGCACGGGCCGGGGACCGATGCCTGGGCAGGGCGCGCCCGCTCGCTCGCGGCGCGCATCGAGCGCGTGGGCGAGACCGCGTTCTGCTACGCCGCGAGCGTGGAGCCGCTGCTCGCCAGCCTGCGCGAGCAGCCCGTGCTCGTGTATCTTCACCGGCCAGCGAACCTCGAGGACGTGTTCTTGAAGCTCACTGGCCGAGACCTGCGAGACTGAGCGCATGCGAAGCGAGCAAGCGAGGCCCGTCATCCCCGCGCAGGCGGGGATCCCGCATCGGCGTATCGGGGCCCCCGCTTTCGCGGGGGGGACGACCCGGTGAACGCCCGCCTCTACGCGCTGCCCGCGCTCAGCCCGCGCCTCGCCGCGGTGTGGCGGCGGCACTTCCTCGTCTGGCGCAAGCTCGCCGTGCCCTCGATCCTGGGCAACCTCGCCGATCCCTTGATCATGCTCTTCGGCCTGGGCTACGGCCTGGGCGCGGTGCTCGGCGACATGGGCGGCACGAGCTACTTCGCGTTCCTCGCCGCCGGCTTCGTCGCCTCGGCCACGATGTACGCGGCGACCTTCGAGTCGCTGTTTTCGGCGTTCTCGCGCATGCACGTGCAGAAGACCTGGGAGGCGATCGTCAACGCGCCGATGACGCTGGAAGACGTGCTCGCCGGCGAGTGGACCTGGGCGGCGACCAAGGCGCTCGCCGCGGGCATCTGCATGCTGGCGGTGATTGCGGCGTTCGGCTATGCGAGCTTTCCGCTCGCGCTCGCCTCGCTGCCGGTGATCGCGCTGATCGGCCTCGCCTTCGGCGCGCTCGGCCTCGCGATCAACGCGCTCGCCACGGGCTACGATTTCTTCAGCTACTACCTGACGCTGGTGTTGACGCCGATGATGATGCTCTCGGGCGTGTTCTTCCCGCTGGAGCAACTTCCCGCCGCGGTGCAGGCGGTGGCGCAGGCGCTGCCGCTCGCGCACGGCGTGGCGCTGGTGCGGCCGCTGCTCGCCGGCCAGCTGCCGGCCGGCGCGCTGCTGCACGTCGCGGTGCTGGCGGGCTACGCAGCGGCGGGCTTCTATCTCGCCACGGTGCTGACGCGCCGGCGGCTCCTCGCCTGAGCATGCTCCTCGTCAAGTCGCTGCACATCGTCTTCATGGTGACCTGGTTCGCGGGGCTTTTCTACCTGCCGCGGCTTTTCGTCTACCACTCGCTCGCCGAGGACCGCATCTCCATCGAGCGCTTCAAGGTCATGGAGAGAAAGCTCTTCTGGGGCATCACGACCCCGGGCGGCGTGCTGGCGCTCGCCTTCGGCGTCTGGCTGTGGCTCGGCTGGTTTCCCGGCGCCGGCGGCTGGCTCCATGCCAAGCTCGCGCTCGCCGCGGCGCTCGCCGGCTACCACCTCTGGTGCGGCAAGCTGATGCTCGAGTTCCGCAACGAGCGCAACACCCGCAGCCACGTCTGGCTGCGCTGGTTCAACGAGTTCCCGGTGCTGGTGCTGTTCGGCGCGGTGTTCCTGGTTGTCTACAAGCCCTTCTGAGGCGTTCTTCGCCCCGTGCCCGCGGGGCCTGGAGCAGCTGCTCGCGGGCGAGCTCGGCGCGCTCGGCGCGCGCCATGCCGCCGCGGTGCCGGGGGGCGTCGCGTTCGCCGGCAACTGGGAAGCCTGCTACCGCGCCAATCTCTGGTCGCGCGTCGCCTCGCGCGTGCTGTGGCGCGTGGCGCAATTCGACTACGCGAGCGAGACCGACCTCTACGAAGCCGCCCGGGCCGTCGACTGGCCGGCGCTCTTTTCGGTCGCGCGCACGATCCGCGTCTACGTCACGGCGCAGAAGAGCCCGCTCAGGAGCCTCGAGTTCGCCACCCTCAAGGTGAAGGACGCGGTCTGCGACCGCTTCCGCGACGCGCAGGGCCGCCGCCCCAGCGTGGACCGCGCCGCGCCCGAGGTGCGCGTGCACGCGTTCCTCGAGGAAGAGCGCGCCACGCTCTACCTGGACACCTCGGGCGAGCCGCTCTTCAAGCGCGGCGCGCGCGCAGACACGGTAAGAGCGCCGCTGCGCGAGAACCTCGCGGCGGGGATCGTGCTGCTGTCGCGCTGGCAGCCCGGCGAGCCGCTGCTCGACCCGATGTGCGGCGGCGCGACGCTGCTTGCCGAGGCCGCGGCGATCGGCCGCGGCCGCGCGCCGGGCCTGAAGCGCGCCTTCGGCTTCGAGAAGCTCGCCGGGTTCCAGCCGGCGCTCTGGAAGCGGCTGCGCGAGGAGGCTGCGCACCCCGCGAAGAGCGCCGTGAAGCTCGAGCTCTACGGCTCCGACACCGACGAGCGCGCGCTCGCCGCCGCGCGCCGCAACCTCGCCGCGGCAGGAGTGGAGCGCTGGGTGCGCCTGGAGCGCGCCGACGTGCTCGAGCGCACTGCGCCCGCGCCCGCCGGGGTGATGATCGCCAACCCGCCCTACGGCGAGCGCACCGGCGCGCGCGAAGACCTCGCCCGCTTCTACCCGAGGCTCGGGGACGCTCTGAAGAAGAACTTCGCCGGCTGGCGCTGCCACGTCTTCACCGCCGACCCGCGGCTGCCGAAGCTGATACGCCTGGAGCCCGCGCGGCGCGTGCCGCTGTGGAACGGCGCGCTCGAGTGCCGCCTCTACGAGTTCAGGATCGTCGCCGGCTCGCACCGCGGCCGCGCGCGGGGCGGCGGGGCGCAGCAGGCCGAAACGCGGCAACTGTAAAGGCAGACTTTACACTTCGGCCCGTGGCGCCTGCCGGCGAAACACGAGGCTGAAGTTGTTCGCCGGCATGGCGACCGTCTCCTCGAGCGCGAGGCCCGCGCCGGCCGCGAGCCCGGCGACCGCCTCCATGTCGCGCACGCCCCAGCGCGGGTGCTGCGCGCGCAAGCTCGCGTCGAAGCGCTCGTTGCTCGGCGCGGTGTGCGCACCAAAGCGGCGATAGGGCCCGTAGAGGAAGAGTATCCCGCCAGGCGGCAGCACGCGCCGCGCGCCCTCTACGAGCGCTTGCGCCGTGCTCCACGGCGCGATGTGCACGAGGTTGATGGCGAGCACGGCGTCGGCGGCGGCGACCGGCCAGGGCAGGCGCTCGACGTCGAGCTCGATGGGCGCGGCGACGTTCGCCAGCCCTTCGGCGGCGATCCAGGCGGCGATCGAGCGGCGCATCGCCGGGTCGAGCTCGCTGGGCTGCCAGCGCCACGCGGGCAGCGCGCGCGCAAAGTGCACCACGTGCTGCCCGGTGCCGCTCGCGATCTCGAGCGCAAGGCCGCTCGCCGGCAGCGCCCGCCGCAGGACTTCGAGTATCGGCCCCTTGTTGCGCTCTGCTGAAGGCGCGCAGGCGCCGGGACACTGCGTGCCGCTCACCGGAGACGCGCGTGGCCGTCCACGGCTATTGCTTGGGGGCCGGCATGTGGACCGCAGGGCCGTCTTGCCGCGGCGGGCCGCCGGAGAAAATGCCCCACATCATCAAGGCGCCGAAGCCGAGCAGCATGGCGCAGGCGATCAGCGTGTTACGCAGCCACCGCCGCTCGCGCGCCCGGTCCGCCTCGATGCGGTCGAGCGCCTTGCGCACCTTGCGCAGCGCGCTGCGCTCCGCGGTGCGCTGCGCGTTCCCCGCGTTCGCGGCGCGGTCGGGCCGGTCGCCCGGATCGGTGGCCATGCCGCGCGCCCGACGCGTCGGCGGCGCGAGCGCCTAGACGATGTCCAGGTGCTCGATGCCCTTCGAGAGGTCCTTGTCCTTCGCTTCCTTGCCGTGCAGCTTGATGTTGAGCCGCACCTCGTTGGTCGAGTCGGCGAACCTGAGCGCGTCCTCGTAGCTGATGCGCCCGGCCTCGTACAGGTCGAACAGCGCCTGGTCGAAGGTCTGCATGCCCAGCTCGCGGG
>CAZVHU010000002.1:0-54443 GCA_964627075.1 uncultured Enterobacteriaceae bacterium
ACGTGCTGCCCAACGTGATGGGGCCGGTGCTGGTGATCGCCACCATCCACATCGCGACCGCCATCATTACCGAGGCGACCCTTTCCTTCCTCGGCGTCGGCGTGCCGCCGACCCGGCCGTCGCTCGGCACGCTGATCCGCGTCGGTAACGACTTCCTGTTCTCCGGCGAGTGGTGGATCACCGTGTTCCCGGGTGTCGCGCTGGTGATGCTGGTGCTGTCGGTTAACCTGCTGGGTGACTGGCTGCGCGACGCCCTCAACCCGAAGCTGCGTTGAGGTGTCTACGCAACCTGCGCCGCTGCTCGAAGTGAAGGGCCTGCGGGTCGAGTTCCCGACCCGTCGCGGCACGCTGACCGCGGTCGACGGGATCTCCTTCGCCATCGCTCCCGGCGAGGTGCTCGGCGTGGTCGGCGAGTCGGGCGCCGGAAAGTCGCTCACCGGCATGGCGGTGATCGGGCTGCTCGAGCCCCCGGGGCGCATCGCTGCGGGCGAAGTGCGGCTCGAGGGCGAGCGCATCGACAACCTGCCCTACGAGCGCATGCGCCGGATCCGCGGCCGGCGCATCGGCGCGATCTTCCAGGATCCGCTCACCTCGCTCAATCCGCTGTACACGGTCGGCGAGCAGCTGGTGGAGACGATCCGCACGCACCTCGACGCGGACGCCGCCGGCGCGCGCGAGCGTGCCCTCGGCCTGCTGCGCGAGGTCGGGATCCCCGCGCCCGAGGCGCGCATCGACCATTACCCGCACCAGTTCTCCGGCGGCATGCGCCAGCGCGTCGTGATCGCGCTCGCGCTGTGCGCCGAGCCGCGGCTGGTGATCGCGGATGAACCCACCACCGCGCTCGATGTCTCGATCCAGGCGCAGATCATCCAGCTGCTCAAGCGCCTGGCGCGCGAGCGCGGCACCGCGGTGATGCTGATCACGCACGACATGGGCGTGATCGCCGAGACCGCCGACCGCGTCGCGGTCATGTACGCGGGCCGCATCGCCGAGATCGGCCCGGTGCGAGAGGTGATCCACGCCCCGCGCCACCCTTACACCGTGGGACTCATGGGCTCGATCCCGAAGCTCGGCGTCGGCGCCGGCAAGCATCAAGCGCGCCTGGCGCAGATCGAGGGCGCGATGCCGCGCCTCAACGCCATCCCGCCGGGCTGCGCCTTCAACCCGCGCTGCCCGAAGCGCTTCGCGCGCTGCCTCACGGAGCGCCCCGAGCCGATCGCGAGCGGCACCAATCTCGCCGCTTGCTGGCTGTTCGCCAATGGCTGAGGCGGGCGCGCCGTTGCTCAGGCTGACCGGCGTCGGGCGAGACTTCGACGTCTCGCGGCCCTGGCTCAACCGCGTCATCGAGGGCGCGCCGCGGCAACTGCTACGCGCGGTGGACGGCGTGTCGCTCGAGGTACGGGGCGGCGAGACGCTCGCGCTGGTGGGTGAATCCGGCTGCGGCAAGTCTACGGTGGCGCGCGTCATCGTGGGCCTGTATGCGCCTTCGCGCGGCAAGGTCGAGTACGACGGCGTCGACCTCGGCGCCGCCGCGCCCCAGGAAGTGTCGCGCCTGCGGCGGCGCATGCAGATGATCTTCCAGGACCCCTACGCCAGCCTCAACCCGCGCTGGCGCGTGCGCGACATCGTCGCCGAGCCGATCCGCGTGCTCGGCCTCGCTCGCTCGAAGGATGAGATCGCGTCGCGGGTCTCGGAGCTGCTGCGCCAGGTGGGGCTCGCCGCGGAAGACGGCGACAAGTACCCCCACGAGTTCTCCGGCGGCCAGCGCCAGCGCATCTCGATCGCGCGGGCCCTCTCGGGGCACCCCGAGTTCCTGGTGTGCGACGAGCCGACCTCCGCGCTCGATGTCTCGGTGCAGGCGCAGATCCTCAACCTCATGACCGAGCTGCAGGAGCGGCTCGGGCTGACCTATCTCTTCATCTCGCACAACCTCGCGGTGGTGTCGCACATCGCGGACCGCATCGGCGTCATGTACCTGGGGCGGCTGGTGGAGCTCGCGCCCGCGCAGGAGCTGTTCGCGCATCCCCGGCACCCGTATACGCGCATGCTGCTCGACGCCGTGCCCGACCTGGCAATGAGCGGCAAGGCGCGCACCCCGGTCGCGGGCGAGGTACCCAACCCGCTCGCCCCTCCGGCCGGCTGTGCGTTCCACCCGCGCTGCCCGCACGCCTACGAGCGCTGCCCGAGCGAGCGGCCGAAAGCGGTAGCGGCCGGCGACGCAGCCACGGTTGCATGCCACGCGGTCGCCGACAGGCGCATCTAACCGCCCGGATTCACTGGAGCTTTATCCCGGAGTACTGCCGTCAAATGTTGTAAGAGGCGGCGGCAGACTGCGTCCGCGCGCGCGTTCGGAGAAACAATTTCACGCCGGGTCGCTAAGCACTGGCCGGGAGGGGCACTTGGCGGAGGAGCAGGGAATTCACGATCCGGCGATCGCGGAGGCGGTCGACCGGGTGATGCGCGAGGCAGGGCTGAATGAGCTCGTGCTCGGGCGCCTGGCGTCGCTCGGCCGCGCGATCCGCGAGCAGGCTCCGGGGCTGTTCACGGTGACGCCGCGCGAGGCGCCGCTCGAGCAGGCCGACCGCAGCTTCTTCCATCCGATAGACGCCTCGGCGATGTCCGAGGCCCAGCGCGAGCTGTTCGGCGCGCTCACGCGCGGCAGGCTCGGCATGGCGCAGTTGCGCGCGCTCCTGGTGCGCTGGGCGGGCCAGGCCGACCCGCGCGAGCCGCTCGACCGGATGCGCTTCGACTGCATGCGCCTGCAGGAGATCCTGCGGCGAGGCGCGCTGCGCGTCTTCGGCATCGACCCGCCGCACTGCGACGAAATCCTCGAAGTGATCGAGCGCCTCGCCTGGCTGCAGCTCGGCGTCCTCGCCGCGCTGCCCAAGCAGCCGCCGCCGCTGCCGAGGGCAGCCGGGAAATCGGAGCCGCAGTTCGCCAGCTTCGCCGACCGGCTGCGCGCGCTGATCGCCGTGCAGCAACGCGCCACCGGCACCACGCTCGCTGTGCTGGTGATCGACTGCGGCGTGATCGAGCGCATTGACGCGGTGTGGGGCTTCCTCGCCGGCGAGTCCGCGCGCACGCGCGCGATCCAGCGGCTGAGGAACACGGTTCTGCGCGCCGGCGACGTGCTCTCGGAGTTCGGGCGCGACGACCTGATTTGCGTTCTGCCCGCCATCCCCGGTGCCGGCGTGGCGCAGCTCGCGGCCCACAAGATCATGCGCGTGCTTTCCACCGCGGTGCGCATCGACCAAGGCGAGATCGTGCCGCGGCCGGCGATCGGCATCGCCATCCACCCGGAGCACGGCGACAACCCCGCGCTGCTGCTGCAGCGCGCGAAGGTCGCCTGCCAGGCGGCGCACGAACGGCCGGAGCACATCGCGCAATACTCCGAGGCGCTCGAGCACACGCAGGCCGAATCGCTCGCCTACGAGTCGCGGCTGCGGGCCGCGCTCGACGAAGGGCAGCTCGACCTCGCCTTCCAGCCGCAGTTTCGCCTCGCCGACCGCCGCATCGTCGGCGTCGAGGGGCTGCTGCGCTGGAACGACGCCCGTCTCGGCGCGGTCGAGGCGAAGAAGGCGATCGCCATCGCCGAGTCGGCGAGCCTCATCAACGAGGTCTCGTGGTGGGTGCTGAATAATGCGCTGCGCAATTGCGCGGAATTCCGGGACCGCGGCCTCGACATCCCGATCAGCGTGAACCTGTCGCCGCAGAACCTGCTGGAGCGCGACCTGCCCGACTTCGTCGACCGCGGCCTGCGCACCTGGGACCTGCCGCCGGACCGCCTGGTGCTCGAGATCACCGAAAACGCGATGCTCTCGGCCGCGCCCGAGGTCACCGAGACGCTGGCGCGCCTCAAGGTCAGTGGCGTGCGCATCGCTCTGGACGATTTCGGCACCGGCTACTCGTCGATGGCCAACCTGTCGGCGATCCCGCTCGACGAGCTGAAGATCGACCGCGCCTTCGTGGGCGACCTGCACCTCAACGCGCAGCACGACCGCATCGTGCGCTCGCTCATCGGCCTGGGGCACAACCTCGGCCTGACCGTGGTGGCCGAGGGCGTCGAGCACGAGGCCGTGGCGCAGCGGCTCGCGGCACTCGAGTGCGACCGCATGCAGGGCTTCCACCCCTGCGCGCCGCTCGGCGCGCGCGAGTTTCTCGCGCGCTTCGCCGCCTGAGGCAGACGCGGTCGCCGCCAGCGCGCTATCTGCCGAACAGCCCCCGGATCTTGCTGCCGATCGTGGATGCGCCGCTGGCCGCGGCGCCGCCGACGCTCGCGCCCGACTTCGCGATCAGGTCGGTATAGTCCGGCGACACGTTCGGCTTGTCGAACGGGCCGGTGATCTTGACGGGTACCGTGACCCCGGCAAGGCTGGCAAGGTCCCGGCCGCCCTGCCCTTTGCTG
Organism: uncultured Enterobacteriaceae bacterium; assembly: GCA_964627075.1. GTDB lineage: Bacteria > Pseudomonadota > Gammaproteobacteria > Burkholderiales > SG8-39 > 2-02-FULL-66-14. Next base: position 4,406 of record CAZVHU010000002.1, read on the forward strand.
GTGGCGACGAGCGACACCTTGGCCAGGTAGTCGAGCAGCGAGTTGCCGATGTCGATGTTGCCTGCGCCCGCGAGGCGCAGCGTCGGCGCCTTGCCGCTCAGGTCATCGTTGCGCGCCACGCCGTTCCTGATGTTGAAGCTCGCGGTGATCTCGGAGAAATCGGTGCGCTTGCTGCGATCCGCGCTGCGCGCGGACTGCGAGCCAATCAATGCCCGCACGTCGGTGTATTTTTCCGTGAGGTTCACGCCCCGCCAGCCACCGTCGCGCAGCTCGACGCGGGCCGTGCCGCCGAGCGCGCGCTTCATCGCCGGCACCGTCGCGCCGGCCGTGGTCACGTCCATCGTGACATTGCCGCGGCCCTCCAGCCGGTCCTCGTCCATCGCGTCCTTGAGCAGGGGCGCGAGCTGCACGTTCTGCAGCGTTTCCCTCGCCGTCACGCGGTTGCCGTTGGCCTCCGCGGTGAGCGCGCCAGAGAGCGTGCCGCCATAAAGGCTCGCCGAGTGGGGCGACACCTCCAGCTTGCCGCCGGCGAGCTTCACCTCGGCCTTGACGTTGGCGAGCTTGATGCGATTCACGGTGAGGGCACCGAACTCCGCCTTCCCGGTCACCGTCTGGCCCTTCAGCGCCGACAGGTCGATGCGATCGTCCCTCTTCGCCGCCTGCTTGGGCGGCATGTAGCGGTCGAGGTTCAGGCGGTCGACGTTGAGGTCGAACGACGCGACGAGCGGGTCGAGGCTCTTCGCATCCAGGCTCGCCTTGATGGTGGACTCGTCCACCCTGCCCGAAAGGCTCGCGGCAAGCGCGCGCCTCACCAGGTCCGCCTTCAGCGCCGCCTCGACCTTGGCCTTGATCGTGCGCCCGGCCGCGGCGGCGTCGATCTCGATCGCAAGGCTCGGGACCGAGAGCGCCGCGGCATTGCCTTCGACCGCGGCGATCCTGAGCTTCGCGTCCACGTTGCGCTGCGGCCCGCGCACCTGCAGCGACGCGGTGACTGCCGACCCCGCCGCCCTTGCCGGCGTGATCTCCAGCTTCGGCGCCGCGAGCTCCGCCGCCAGCGTGTCGCGGTCGATGCGACCTTTCACCTGCGCGGCGAAATCGTCGAAGGCGAGCTCCTGGCGCCCGAGCTTGAAGCGCATCGCGCCGCCCGCCTGCGCGCGCAGGTCCACGTCGGGCCGCTTGCCGGTGGCGCGCGCCGACACCGACACCGGGCCGGGCGTGTCGCCGTCGAGCTTGCCCGCCTTGACGTTGATGTCGGTAACGCTCACTTCCTGGCTGGTCGCCTCGTCGCGGAAATTGACCTGCGCGCGCTCGACGTTCATGCCGGCGATCGTCAGCTTCGGCGGGCCGCGGCCGGAATCCCTTTCCGCCGCACGCTCGCCCTTCGCGCCCGCAAGGTCGTCGTAATTCATGCTGCCGTCCTTGCGCCGCACGAGATTCGCCTTGAGCCCCGCCACGTTGAGCGTCTCGATCGCGATCGCGCCGCCGAGCAGCGGCATCGTGCGCACCGCGACCTCGGCCGAGTCGAGAGACACGAACGGCCGGTCGCTGCCGGGCTCCGAGAGGGTGAGCTTTCCCAGGCTCAGGCCCGCCACCGGGTACAGGCGCAGCTTGGGTTCGCCCTGGATGACGAGCGTGCGGTTTTTTTCCTTCATCGCGCGCTCGAGGCGCGCCTTGACGAAGGCGCCGTCCACCACCAAGAGGGCGATCGCCACCGCCACCACCAGCAGCCCCGCGAGGCCGCCCACTGCGTAGAGCAGGTAACGCAGCGCCTTCACGATGCCTTTCTCCCGACGTTGGCGACGCCGAACGGCACGTGCCCGGTGGCGACATGCTTCTGCGCCGACTCGACGTGGCCGCGCTGGTCGTCGAAATAGAAATCCGGCTCGAAAGCCTTGAGGAACTCGCCCTTGTCCAGGCCGCCGAGGAACATCGCCTCGTCAACCGCGATGTTCCAGTCCATGAGCGTGCGCACCGCGCGTTCGTGCGCCGGCGCGCTGCGCGCCGTGACGAGCGCGGTGCGGATGCGCACCGGCACCTCGGTGCCCGCGGCCGCCTGCAGGCGGTGCAGCGCCTCGAGCAGCGGCTTGAACGGGCCCGGCGGCAGGGGCTTGAGCGCATGCACCGTCTCGTGGCGGGTGAACGCCTCCAGCCCCTCGCGCTGGTAGATGTGCTCGGCCTCGTCCGAAAAAAGTACTGCGTCGCCGTCGAACGCGATGCGCACCTCGTCGCCGTGCCGCCCCGCGGCCTGGGCGGACTCCGGCACCACGCGCGCGGCGGGAAAGCGCGCGTCGAGCGCGCTCATCACGTCGTGCTCGTTGGCGGAGAGGAAGAGATTCGCCTTCAGCGCGTCCAGGTAGCGGTAGGGCGAGCGCCCTCGCGTGAACACGCCGCGCTCGAGCCTGAGGCCGGCGCGCTCGGCCGAGCGGAACACCCTCAGGCCCGAGACCGGGTCGTTCTTGGACAGGATCACCACCTCGACACGCTGCGCCTGCGGCGTGTTGAACGCCAGGAGCTTTTTCACCAGCTGGAAGGCGACGCCTTCCTTGGCGGGCACGTCCAGCCGCGCGAACTGCAGCGCGATGTACGCCGCCTCGCCGTCGCGCTCGAAGACGCGGTTCTCCTCCTCGAAGTCGAACAGCGCCCGCGAGGAGATCGCCACCACCAGCTTGCCTTCGACGGTGTAGGGCATTCGAGCCCCGATTTTACGTTCCCTGGCGCCAGTTTGACTTATGTCATCCTCCGGCATCCCTGACCGCCTATGTTCCGCTGTTGGGCACGTACCGCACCTAACCAGTCAAAGGAGACCGCCGTGAAAGCTCGCAATCTTCTCGTCCTCGGCGCAGCGTTGATGTCGTTCATCGCCGCCGGTCCGGGGCTCGCCCAGGACAAGGCCAAGAAGCAGGCCGAGATCAAGGCCAGGGCCACCCAGACGCTCGAAGAGTTCTACAAGGCCGAGCCCAAGCTGAAGGCGGACATTGCCAAGGCCCCTGGCTATGCCGTGTTCACGACCTACGGCTTCTCCTTCCTCCTTGGCGGATCGGGCGGCAAGGGTGTTGCACACGACAACAAGACGAACAAGGACACCATCATGGACATGGGGCAGGCGAGCGCCGGCCTGCAGATTGGCGCCTCCGAAACGAGGTATCTCTTTGTCTTCAAGGACGCGAAGTCGATGGCCCATTTCGTGGAAAAGGGCTGGGACGCCTCGCTCGGCGGTGGCGTCGCCGGCGGCACCGGCGAGAAGACCGCGGGCAAGGGCGAAGGCACCTTCACCGGCGGCAACTTCTACGCGCTGACCAAGGCCGGTTTCCAGGCGGGCGCGGCACTTGCCGGCACGAAGGTCTGGAAGGACAAGGAACTGAACTAGCCGCGTTCGAATCGCGTCGGGCGCACGCCCGCATCCGGAGGCCGGCCTTGCCGGCCTTTTTTCTTGCGCTGCTGGGGCCCCCAAGGCGCGGGACTGGAGCGGGTGAAGGGAATCGAACCCTCGTATGCAGCTTGGGAAGCTGCCGTTCTGCCATTGAACTACACCCGCTATTCAGGCAGATTCTAAGGCATGGATCGGCGGTGCATACTCCTCGGGGCGCTCGCGCTCGGCGTCGCGAGCCCGCTGCGCGCTCGCGCGCAGGCACCGAAGCCCGCGCCGGGGACAAAGCGCATTGGCTTGCTGGTCACGGGTTGGGAGTCGACCCGCGGCCATCTCGATCGTGCGCTGACCGAGGCGCTGCGCGAGCAAGGCTACGTCGAGGGCCGCAATCTCGTCATCGAGCGGCGCTACGCGGACGGCGACCCTGCCCGCATGCGCGAGATGGCGCGCGCGCTTGAAGAGCTCAAGCTCGACGCGGTGGTGACCACCTGCACGCCGTCCACCCGCGCGATGAAGGCGCAGTCTGCGACCACGCCGATCGTGATGGCTTCGGTGTCGGATCCCGTCGGGCAAGGCCTGATCGCGAGCCTTGCGAGGCCCGGCGGCAACATCACCGGAACCTCGAGCCAGGCCGAGGACCTCCTCCCGAAGATGATCGAATATTTCTCCGCGGTGCTGCCGCGCGAGGCCTCCGTGGCGGTGCTCGCGGATCGGCGCAACGCGGTGCACACGCGCCTCTGGGAGCTGATGCTCAAGCCTGGCGCGGCGGCCAGCCTCGAGCTCATGCGCTACGAAATCGGCGGCGCAGGCGAGATCGTCGGCGCGATCGACCGCGCAGCGGGCGACGGGGCGCGCGGACTGTTCGTGCTTCCGGACCACCCCGTGTTCATGGACCATCGCGCACCCATCGTCGCCGCCGCGAACCGGCACCGCATCCCCGGGATTTATTGGGCGCGCGAATTCGTGGAGGCGGGAGGCCTGATGAGCTACGGCGAGAACTTGGCCGGCGGCTGGCAGCGGTCCGCAGGCTACGTCGGGCGCGTGATGCGCGGAGCGAAACCGGCCGAGCTGCCCGTCGCCCAGCCGACCGTGTTCGAGCTGGCAATCAACCTTGGCGCCGCGAAGGCGCTCGGCGTCACCGTTCCGCAGTCCCTGCTCGCGCGCGCCGACCGCGTGATCGAATGATCGCGCGAGACGCTTTGCGGGCGTGAGGCGCACCGCCACGGTGGCCGGCGCCGCATCGCCGCGCGCCGTGCTTCGCTTGCCCGGCGGCGTGCAGGTGGTGGTGCCGGACTCGCTCGAGCTGATCACTCCCTACGTGCTGCGCGAGCAGGGCGACTGGTTCGAGGACGAGCTGCGCTTTGCACGCAAGGTGATCCGCGCCGGCGACAGGGCGGTCGACGTCGGAGCGAACTACGGCGTCTACGCACTGTCGCTCGCCGCCGCCGCGGGCGACCAGGGCGCGGTCTGGGCGTTCGAGCCCGCTGCCGCCACCGCGGGCTTCCTGCGCGAAAGCATCGAGCGCAACGGGTTCCGCTCGGTCACGCTCGATGGCGCGGCGCTTTCCGATCGCACGGGCACTGCCCGCCTCGCCGCGGGCTCGCAAGCGGAGCTCAACCGGCTCGCGGGGCCTAACGACGCCGCGGGCGAGCTGGTGCCCCTCAAGACGCTCGACCAGTGCATGGCCGACTACGGCTGGAGCGAGATCGCGCTGCTCAAGCTGGACGCCGAGGGCGAGGAAGCGCGCATCGTCCGCGGCGGCGCGAGATTTATCGCCGCGCAATCGCCGCTCGTCGTGTTCGAGCGCAAGCACGACGGCGGCGACGAAAGCGAAGCCGCCAGCGCGCTCACCGCACAGGGCTACAGCATCTACCGCCTGGTTCCCGGGATGGGCCTGCTGGTGCCCGCGGATGCCACGCCAGGCGTGGACGCCTCCACCCTCAACCTGCTCGCCTGCAAGCCCGACCGCGCCGCGCACCTCGCCGAGCGCGGGCTGCTGGTGAGCGCAGCGGCGCTGCGTTCGGCGACGCCGGTCCCGGCCGCCGACTACTCCATGACCTTTCTCGGGCGAATGCCCTACGCGGCGCGACTCGGCGACTCGTGGCGTCGCGCGCGCGCCGATCTTCCCGCCGGGGCCGAATCGAATATCCGCGGCATCGCGCTGTACGCCGCATCCCGCGACGCACGTCTCGATTCCGCGGCGCGGTTCGCATGCCTTACCCAAGCGTTCGCGGCGCTCGGCGAGGCCTGCGCGCGCGCCGCGTCGCCGTCGCGCCTGAGCTCGCTCGCGCGCGTCGCCTGGGAGCTCGGCCAGAGGAGCGCGTGCCGCGAGGCGCTGGGCCGGATCGTGAGCAGCGCGCAAAAGGGCGGCGGCCTGGACTTGGGCGAGCCGTTTCTCCCGGCCCATGCCCGCTTCGAGGCGCTCGATCCGGCCCGGACCGACACATGGTTCCTCGCAGCCGCGATCGAGCAGTTCGAGCGGGCGCGCCATTACTCGTCCTATTACACCGGCGACTCCGCGCTGGCGCTCATCGACTGGCTGGGCAGGCTCGGCTACGCGAGCCCGGAGATGGATGCGCGCCGCCGCGTCGTCGCCGCGCGTGCGGAGGCCCGGCGCGCGGGTCAGCGCAGTTCCGGAACGACCGATGCGTGACGGCGATACTTGCCTGCGCAGCGCCGACCGAAAGACGTAGAATCGCCTTCTTAATGCAGCGCAGACTTGCCGCCATCCTGAGCGCCGACGCCGCGGGCTACAGCCGCCTGATGGGCGAGGACGACGTCGCGACCGTGAAGCTCATCTCGACCTGCCGCGCGACGGTGGGCGAGCTGGCGGCGGCGCACGGCGGCCGCGTGGTGGATTCGCCGGGGGACAACATCCTCGCCGAGTTCGGCAGCGCGATCGACGCGGTACGCGCGGCGCTCGGCATGCAGGAAAAGCTCGCCGCCTGCAACGCTGCGCTGCCCGAGTCGCGCCGCATGGCGTTCCGCGTCGGCATCAATCTCGGCGACGTCATCGTCGAGGACGGCCGGCTCTACGGCGACGGCGTCAACATCGCGGCGCGCATCGAGGCGCTCGCCGAGGCAGGCGGCATCTGCATCTCGGGCAAGGTCTACGACGAGGTCGGCCGCAAGCTCGAGGTGGCGTTCGAGGACCTGGGCGAGCACACGCTGAAGAACATAGCGGCGCCGATGCGGGTCTACCGCGTGCGGCCGCTGAACAGCGCGCCGGCCGCGCAATCCGGCGAGCTGGCGCGCCCTGCGAAGCCCTCGATCATCGTGCTGCCCTTCACCAACATGAGCGGCATGCCGGACCAGGACCTGTTCGCCGACGGCCTGACCGAGGACATCCTCACGGAGTTGTCGCGCTTCCGCGACCTGTTCGTCATCTCGCGCAACACGTCCTTCAAGTACCGCGGCAAGACGGTGGAGGTGCAGAAGGTGGCGCGCGAGCTGGGCGTGCAGTACGTGCTCGAAGGCAGCGTGCGCCGCGCCGGCAGCCGCGTGCGCGTCACCGCGCAGCTGATCGACGGCGAGTCCGACCGCCACCTTTGGGCCGAGCGCTACGACCGCGACATCGAGGACATCTTCGCGCTGCAGGACGAGGTGACGCGGGCGGTGGTGGCGGTGCTCCCCGGGCGCGTCGAGGCCGCGGCGCGCGACCGCGCCGCGCGCAAGCCGACCGATAACATGGCGGCCTACGAGTGCGTGATCACCGGCAAGGTGCTGCACCATCGCTCGACCCCGGCGGACAACCGCGAGGCGCTGCGCCTGGTGACGCGCGCGATCGAGCTCGACCCGAAGTACGCCCACGCGCACGCCTGGCGCGCCTGCATCCTGGGGCAGCAGTGGATCTACGGCTGGTGCGCGGACATGCTGGCGACCGAAAACGAAATCCAGCGCGAGCTCGACCTGGCGCTCGCGCTGGACGAAAGCGACAGCGACGTGCACCGGATCCTCGCCGCGATCCACATCACGCGCAACCAGCACGACCAGGCCGCCTACCACCAGGATCGCGCGCTTGCCCTCAACCCCAACGACGACCTGATCGTCGTGCAGCAGGGAGAGCTCCTCACCTGGGTCGGGCAGGCCGACGAAGGCAGCGACTGGATCCGCAGGGCGATGCGCCTCAACCCCTTCCACCCCGAGCGCTTCTGGTCGCACCTGGCGCGCGCCCAATTCGTCGGCCGGCGCTACGACGAGACGCTGCAATCGATGCGCAACGTCAGCGCCCCGAACCGGCTGCAACGGGCAAACATCGCCGCCACCCATGCGCTCAGGGGCGATGCGGCGGCGGCAGGGACCCTGTTCCGGCAGGTGCTCGCCGAGGACCCGCAGTTCAGCATCTGCCGCGACGTCCTGCCGTCGCTTCACTACAAGAAGGACTCCGACCTCGAGCACCACCGCGAGGGCCTGCTCAAGGCGGGCTTCCCGGAGTAACTCCGGCCAGGCAGCCTACTCGGGCGGCGCGCCCGGCGGTATCATCGAGGCATGATCCAGGTCACCGTCAACGGCGCCGAGCAGCGCTACGAGCGGCCGCTCGCCGTCGCCGAGCTGGTCGAGCGCATGGCGCTCGCCGGCCGCAAGATCGCAGTGGAACGAAACGGCGAGATCGTCCCGAAGAGCGCCCACGGCTCGACCATGGTGCTCGACGGCGACCGTCTCGAAATCGTCGCAGCGGTAGGAGGCGGCTGATGGCGATCGCGGGAACCAGGGTGGACGACGCGCTGGGGGTGGCGGGCAGGCGCTACGCCTCGCGCCTGCTCGTCGGCACCGGCAAGTACAAGGACTTCGCCGAGACGCGCGCGGCGATCGAGGCCTCGGGCGCCGAGATCGTCACGGTCGCCATCCGGCGCACCAACATCGGCCAGGCGAAGGGCGAGCCCTCGCTGCTCGAATTCCTGCCGCCGTCGAAGTTCACCTACCTGCCGAACACTGCCGGCTGCTACACCGCCCAGGATGCGGTGCGCACGCTGCGCCTGGCAAGAGAACTCCTCGACGGCCATGACCTCGTCAAGCTCGAGGTGCTGGGCGACCCGCAGTCGCTCTATCCGAACATGCCCGAGACGCTGGTGGCGGCCAAGCAGCTCGTCGCCGAGGGCTTCAAGGTGATGGTCTACTGCTCCGACGACCCGATCCAGGCGAAGATGCTCGAGGACCTGGGCTGCGTGGCGGTGATGCCGCTCGCCTCGCTCATCGGCTCGGGGATGGGGATCCTGAACCCGTGGAACCTGCAGCTCGTGATCGAGCGCGTGCAGGTGCCGGTGCTGGTGGACGCGGGCGTGGGCACCGCCTCGGATGCGGCAATCGCGATGGAGCTGGGCTGCGACGGCGTGCTGATGAACACCGCCATCGCCGCCGCCAAGGACCCCGTCATGATGGCGCGCGCGATGAAGAAGGCGGTCGAGGCCGGGCGCGAAGCCTTCCTCGCCGGCCGCATGCCGAAGAAGCTCTACTCCGCCACGCCTTCCTCTCCGACCGAAGGCAGGATCGCCCCGTCGCAGCCCAAGGCGGCCTGAGCCTGCGCTTGACGCAGGCGCCTCGTTCCGGCCGGCCCATCCGGAGCTACGTGCTCCGCCAGGGGCGCCTCACTCCGGCGCAGCAGCGCGCGCTCGCCGAGCTCTCGGGGCGCTACGCGATACCCTTCGCCGACGCGCCGCTCGACCCGCTCGCGATCTTCGGGCGCAGGGCGCCGCTCGTGCTCGAGATCGGTTCCGGCATGGGCGAGACCACCGCCGCGGTCGCAAAGGCGAACCCGGAGACGGACTTCATCGCGATCGAAGTGCACGCGCCCGGCGTAGGGAGCCTGCTCAAGCGCATCGCGGCGGACGCGCTCGCCAACCTGCGCGTCATCCGGCACGACGCGGTCGAGGTGCTCGAGCGCATGGTCCCGGACGGAACGCTCGCCGCGATCCACCTCTTTTTTCCCGACCCCTGGCCGAAGAAGCGCCACCACAAGCGGCGCCTGGTGCAGCCGGCGTTCGCCGCGCTCGCCGCGCGCAAGCTTGCGCCCGGCGGGCTGCTGCACGCCGCCACCGACTGGCAGGACTACGCCGAGCAGATGCTCGCGGTGCTCTCGGCCGAGCCGCTGCTCGAGAATACCGCCGGCGCCTTCGCGCCTCGCGCCGCGAGCCGGCCGCTCACGAAGTTCGAGCGACGCGGCGTGGGCCTCGGCCACGCGGTGCGCGATCTCGTGTTTCGCAGGCGCCCGAGCCGCGTGTAGAGTCGCGCATGCGCTGCGCGCAGTGCCGCCACGACAATCCGCCGCAGTCGAGGTTCTGCGCCGAGTGCGGCGCGCGGGCTGCTCGCTCCGTTACACGGCTGGTTCACCGAGGGCTTCGACACCGCCGACCTGCGCGCCGCGAAGGCGCTGCTCGAGGAACTGGCGTAGCGGCGGCGCCAGGAGAGCAAAGTGTAAAGTCTGACTTTACACTTTGCCGCCCTGCGGCGGCAGGAAGAGCTGCTGCAGGTCGTTCAAGAACCGCCGCCCGCGGTCGGACGGACGGATGCGCTCGACGCCGCGTTCGACCAGCCCCTTTGCTTCCGCCGCGCGCAAGCCCGGCTCGAGCGCGGCGCCCGGCAGCCCGGTACGCGCGGCGAAGAGCTGCGGCGCGAAGCCTTCCACCAGGCGCGCGGCGTTCAGCATGAACTCGAACGGCAGCTCGCGGGGAGCGACGGTGCGCGCCTCCGCGAGCGACCCGCCGCCCTGCGCTGCCTGCAAGTAGTCGCGCGGCTGCTTGATGCGCGCATGGCGCGTCACGCGGTCGGCGAAGCTCAGCTTGCCGTGGGCGCCCGCGCCGAGGCCGAGATAGTCGCCGAACTCCCAGTAATTGAGGTTGTGGCGCGAGCGCCGCCCGGGGCGCGCGAAGGCGGAAATTTCGTAGTGCCCGAAGCCTGCTGCGCCGAGCGATGCCTCGACCATCTCCTGCATGTCGGCGCACAGGTCGTGCCCGGGAAGCCGCGGGCGCTTCGACCAGAACACGGTGTTGGGCTCGATCGCGAGCTGGTAGGCCGATACATGAGCCGGTGCGTGGCGCACCACCTCTTCGATATCGGCGCGCGCCATCTCGAGCGTCTGCCCGGGGAGCCCGTACATCAGGTCGAGGTTGACGTTGTCGAAGCTCGCCTGCGCGATCTCGATCGCGCGCCGCGCCTCGCCGGCGCCGTGGATCCGCCCGAGCGCCTTGAGCATCGCGTCATCGAAGCTCTGCACGCCGAGCGACAGGCGGTCCACGCCCGCCTCGCGGTAGCCGCGAAAGCGCCCGGCTTCCACAGTCCCCGGATTCGCCTCGAGCGTCACCTCGGCATCGGGCTCGAGCGCAATCCGGGCGCGCGCTTCCGACAGCAGCCGGTCGATCGCCTCAGGCGGAAACAGGCTCGGCGTGCCGCCGCCGATGAATACGCTCGCAAGCCGCCGCCCCCACACCTGCGGCAGCATGGCCTCGAGGTCGGCGACGAGCGCATCGATGTATTCGCGGTGCGGGACCTCGCCCGCCGCCTCGTGCGAGTTGAAGTCGCAGTAGGGGCACTTGCGCACGCACCACGGCAGGTGCACGTAGAGCGCGAGCGGCGGCAGCGCCTCGAAGCGCACCTCCGTGGGCAGCGCGATGCGCGCCACTTCGCTCATGCGAGGCCGTCCTGCTTCAAGCGCTCGATGAGCCGCGCGAGCGCCTGGCCGCGATGGCTGATGCGGTTCTTCTCCTCGGGCGCAAGCTCGGCGGCGGTGAGATTGCGTCCGGGCAGGAGAAACAGCGGGTCGTAGCCGAAGCCGTTGGCGCCGCGCGGCGCGGCGGCGATAGCGCCGTGCCAGCGCCCCTCCGCCACCAGCGGCTCGGGGTCGTCGGGCCGGCGCACCAGCACCATGACGCAGGTGTAGTGGGCGCTGCGGTCGGCGTGCGGCGCGAGCCCGGCGAGCAGCCGCGCGTTGTTGCGCGCGTCGCGCGCCTCGCGCTCGCCCTCGCGCCCGGCATAGTACGCGGAGTGCACCCCAGGCTCGCCGCCGAGCGCCGCCACGCAAAGCCCCGAGTCGTCGGCGAGCGCGGGCAGCCCGCAGGCTTGGCTCACGTGGCGCGCCTTGGCGAGCGCGTTCTCGAGGAACGTCTGGTGCGGCTCCTCGGCCTCGTGGATGCCGAGCGCCGCCTGCGACAGCACTTCCAGGTCGAGCGGCGCGAGCAGCGCGCGGATCTCGCGCAGCTTGCCCGGGTTGTAGGTAGCGAGGACGAGCTTGTTCAAGCCGTGCTGATTCCGAGCGCGCGGCGCTGGTGCGCCACCAGCTCGCCGATGCCGCGCTCGGCGAGCGCGAGCAGCGCGTCCATGTCGGCGCGCGCGAACGGCGCGCCCTCGGCGGTGCCCTGCACCTCCACGAACCGCCCCGAGCCGGTCATCACCACGTTCATGTCGGTGTCGCAGGCGGCGTCCTCGGCGTAGTCGAGGTCGAGCACCGGCACGCCCCTGTACAGGCCCACCGAGACTGCGGCGACATGGTCGCGCAGCGGCAGCGCCGCGATCATGCCCTGGGCGAGCATCCACGAAAGCGCGTCGTGCAGCGCCACGAACGCCCCGGTGATCGCCGCCGTGCGCGTGCCGCCATCGGCCTGCAGCACGTCGCAGTCCATCTGCACGGTGCGCTCGCCCAGCCCCTTCATGTCCACCACCGCGCGCAGCGCGCGGCCGATGAGGCGCTGGATCTCCTGCGTGCGCCCCGATTGCTTGCCGCGCGCGGCCTCGCGCTCGCTGCGCGTGTTGGTGGCGCGCGGCAGCATGCCGTACTCGGCCGTCACCCAGCCCTGCCCCTTGTCCTTGAGGAAGGGCGGAACGCCCGCGATGACGCTCGCGGTGCACAGCACGCGCGTGTCGCCGAACTCGATGAGCACCGAGCCCTCGGCGTGGCGCGTGAAGCCGCGCGCAATGCGCACGGCGCGCAATTGTTCCGGCTTCCTGCCGCTCGGCCGCGATTCGTTGCGCATGGTGTCGGTTATGATAAAGGATGATCCACAGCATGACCGGCTACGCCGTCGCGAGCGCCGACACCGCGCGCGGCGCGCTCGCGCTCGAGCTGCGCTCGGTCAACTCGCGGTTCCTGGATGTGCAATTCCGCATCGGCGACGAGTTGCGGGCGGTCGAGCCCGCGCTGCGCGAGCGCATCGTGGCACGGCTCGCGCGTGGCAAGGTCGACTGCCGCCTCGCCTACGCGGCAGGCGGCGCCGCGCAGGCGCCCCGCACGCTCAATGCCGAGGCGATCGCGACCTTGAGGACCCTAGCCGCAGAGGCGCGCGCCGCGTTCCCCGACGCCGCGCCGCTGCGCGTCGCCGACGTGCTGCGCTGGCCAGGAGTGCTTGCTGAGCCCGCAGCGGACGACGAAGGCACGCGCTCGCTCGCGCTGCGGCTTGCCGAGCGCGCGCTGGACGAGCTGTGCGCGACGCGCGCAAGGGAGGGCGAGAAGCTCGCCGCGAGCGTGCGCGCGCGCGTGGCCGAGATGCGCGAGCGCCTGGCGCAGGTGGCGCCGCTCGTGCCGGCGGCGGTCGCCGCCTACCAGGCGCGGATCGCGGAGCGGCTGCGCGAGGCGCTCGGCAGCGCGGACGACGACCGGGTGCGCGCCGAGATCGCGGTCTACGCCGCGAAATCCGACGTTGACGAGGAGCTGACGCGCTTCGCGGCGCACCTCGACGAAGTCGAGCGCGTGCTCGCCAGGGGCGGCGCCGCCGGCAAGCGCCTGGATTTCCTCGCCCAGGAGCTCAACCGCGAGGCGAACACCCTTGCCTCCAAGGCCGCGGGCCTGGCGATCGCCGATTGCGCGCTGGAACTCAAGTTGCTGGTCGAGCAAGTGAGAGAACAGGTGCAGAACATCGAATGAGACAGCGGATACTTGCCGTGCACGGGGGGTGCGGGGGGGCCGGGAAGGCCCCGGGCGTTTCTGCCGGACGGGGCCCGGCCCCCCTGCTCCGATGAACGGGCTTCTTTTCATCGTCACCGCGCCCTCCGGTGCGGGCAAGAGCTCGCTGATCGAGGCGCTGCTCAAGGACGACCCCTCGCTCACGCTGTCGGTGTCCTACACCACGCGCGCCCCGCGCGCAGGCGAGGCCAACGGTCGCGAGTACCACTTCGTGGACGAACCGACCTTCCTCGCCATGCTCGGGCGCGGCGAGTTCCTCGAGAGCGCGCTGGTGCACGGCAACCGCTACGGCACCTCGCACAAGGTGATCCGTGACACGCTCGAGCGCGGCCGCGACCTCGTCCTGGAGATCGACTGGCAGGGCGCGCAGCAGGTGCGAAACCTGGTGCCCGGCGCGATCGGCATCTTCATCCTGCCGCCGTCGCTGCAAGAGCTCGAGCGCCGGCTGCGCGGGCGCGGCAAGGACTCCGAGGAGGTGATCCGCCAGCGCCTGGCGAACGCGAGCGAGGAGATGGAGCACGCGGTCGAGTTCGAATATGCTATTATTAATAAGGAGTTCGATGAGGCGCGGCGCGATCTCGCCGCGGTCATCCGGGCCGAGCGCGCGCGCAGCGCGCGCCAGCTCGAAAGCCACCCTGAACTTTTCCGCAAGAGACCCTGACCATGGCGCGCATCACCGTTGACGACTGCCTGAAGAGAATCCCGAACCGCTTCCAGCTCACGCTCGCCGCGACCTATCGCGCGCGCCAGCTCGGCGCCGGCGCATCGCCCTTGCTCGAGCCCAACCGCGACAAGCACACCGTGATCGCGCTGCGCGAGATCGCCAGCGGCAAGATCGGCACCGAGGTGCTGCGGCGCAATCCGACGCCGCCGGTGGCGGCCGCCGCGCCGTCGGCTCCCCCCGCGCCGCCGGCCACGCCCACGCCGTAAGGCGCGTTTGCCGGGCGCGGGGCCCGAGGCACTAAACTCCCCGCATGGCCGCAGTCACCGCCCTCGACGACAGCCGTTTCGGCTACCTGAAGCCGGGCGACGTCGCGCGCCTGGCGGAGGCCTACCGTTTTTCCGACGCCGCGCACGCCGGGCAGACGCGCCAGTCGGGGGATCCCTACATCTCGCACCCGCTGGCGGTGGCCGGGATCCTCGCCGAGTGGCACCTCGACAGCCAGGCGCTGATGGCGGCGCTGCTGCACGACGTGATGGAGGACACGTCCGTCACCAAGGATGAGCTCTCCGACACCTTCGGCAAGCCGGTGGCAGACCTGGTGGACGGCGTCTCCAAGCTCGACAAGATCGAGTTCCAGTCGGCCGAGGACGCGCAGGCCGAGAATTTCCGCAAGATGCTGCTCGCGATGGCGCGCGACGTGCGCGTCATCCTGATCAAGCTCGCCGACCGGCTGCACAACATGCGCACGCTCGAGGCTGTGGCGCCCGCCAAGCGCCGGCGCGTGGCGCGCGAGACGATGGAGATCTACGCCCCGATCGCCAACCGGCTTGGCCTCAACGCCCTGTTCCACGAGCTGCAGGAACTGGCCTTCTCGCACCTCTATCCCCTGCGCTACCGGGTGCTCGCGCGCGCCACGCGCGCCGCGCGCGGCAACCGGCGCGAGGTGGTGGGCAAGATCGAGGCGGCGATCAAGGCGCGCCTTGCCGAGGGCGGCGTCGCGGCGGGCGTAAGCGGGCGGGAGAAGCACGTGTATTCGATCTACCGCAAGATGATCGAGAAGCACCTGTCGTTCGCGGAGGTGCACGACATCTACGGCTTTCGCGTGGTGGTGAAGGACACGCCCACCTGCTACGTGGCGCTCGGGCTGCTGCACGGCCTGTACAAGCCGGTGCCGGGCAAGTTCAAGGACTACATCGCGATCCCGAAGGCGAACGGCTACCAGTCGCTGCACACCGCGCTCATCGGCCCCTATGGCGTGCCGGTCGAGGTGCAGGTGCGCACCGAGGAGATGCACCGCCTGGCGGAGGCCGGGGTCGCCTCGCACTGGATGTACAAGACCGACGCCGAGTCCTACTCCGAGCTGCAGAAGAAGACCCACCAGTGGCTGCAGTCGCTGCTCGAGATCCAGAGCCAGTCGGGCGACTCGCACGAGTTCCTCGAGCACGTCAAGGTGGACCTGTTCCCGGACGAGGTCTACGTGTTCACGCCCAAGGGCCGGATCCTGTCGCTGCCGCGCGGCGCCACCGCGGTGGACTTCGCCTACCTCGTGCACACCGACATCGGCAACCGCTGCGTCGCCGCCAAGGTGAACGGCGACCTCGTGCCGCTGCGCACCGAGCTGCGCAACGGCGACCGCGTCGAGATCATCACCACCGGGCACGCCAAGCCCAACCCGGCGTGGCTGCAGTACGTGCGCACCGCCAAGGCGCGCTCCAACATCCGGCACTTCCTGAAGACCATGCAATACCAGGAGTCGGCGGCGCTCGGCGAGCGGCTGCTCGAGCAGGCGCTCAAGGCCGCCGGCCATTCGGGAAGCGAGATCGACGAAGCGAGCTGGGAGCGCGTGGTGCGCGACTCCGGCGCGCGCTCGCGCCAGGAGGTGCTCGCGGACATCGGCCTGGGCAAGCGCCTGCCGGCGGTGGCGGCGCGCCAGCTGCTGCGGCACGCCGAGCGCGAGGAGGCGAAGGGCGGGGCGCGCGCAGCGGGAGGCGCGGTGACGATCCGCGGCACCGAAGGCATGGCGGTGCAGCTCGCCACCTGCTGCCGGCCGATTCCCGGCGACAGCATCGTGGGCTCGATGAAGAAGGGCCAGGGCCTCGTGGTGCACGCCGCCGACTGCCGCCAGATCGCGCGCTCGCGGCGCAACCAGCCCGACCAGTGGCTCGACGTCGAGTGGGATCCCTCGGGCACGCGCCTTTACCAGGCGGCGATCAAGGTGATGGTCGCCAACCAGCGCGGCGTGCTCGCCAAGGTCGCCTCCAGCATCGCAGAGGCCGGCTCCAACATCGACTCGATCAGCATGGAGGACGACCGCTCGGTCTACACCACGATGCTCTTCGTGCTGGAGGTGGGCAACCGCGCGCACCTCGCGCGCGTCATGCGCGCGCTCAGGCGCCTATCGGAAGTGCAGAAGCTCGCGCGCGTGCGCGAGTAGCCTCCCGCGCCGCCGCGCTACAGCGCGTTGGCGATGCGGCGGAAGTGCAGGCCGATGATCGAGAGCTCCATCGCGGCGCGGAACTTCGCGGGGCGCGCGACAAGCGTCGAGACCATCAGCCGCCAGAACCCCCAGCGTCCCGGATCGCGCAGCCCCAGCACCCAGAGCGAGCGCAGGAACGCGCGCGCGTCCGCAGCCGAGAGCCGCAGCCGCGGCCCGCTCGGCCGCCAGGTGGCGAGGAACGTGCGCACGCGCTGGTAGTAGTGCTTGGGGTGATAGAGCGCGCGCATCAGCTCGCGGTAGCCGGAGACCAGGAACTCGCGGTCGAGGCGCGTGACGAAATTGATCACCGCGTCGGTGTTGTTGCCCGCGCTCTCGGCGAGGATCCGGCCCTCGCGCGCAAGGCGCTGGTAGAGCTCGGTCTGCGGCAGCGCCGAGAGCAGCCCCACCATCGCGGTCACCACGCCCGAGCGCTGGATGAACTCGAACTGGCGGCTGAAGATGTCGTGCCGGTCGCTGTCGAAGCCGACGATGAAGCCGCCCATCACCTCCATTCCAGCGCGTTGCAGCGTGCGCACCGCCTCGCCCAGGTCGCGGTCCACGTTCTGGCCCTTGCGGCATTCCCTGAGGCTTTCGGCCGAAGGCGTCTCGATGCCGAGGAACACCTTTTTGAAGCCGGCCTCGACCATGAGCGCGCACAGCTCCGCGTCGTCGGCCAGGTTGACCGACGCCTCGGTGAGGAAG
Organism: uncultured Enterobacteriaceae bacterium; assembly: GCA_964627075.1. Taxonomy (GTDB): domain Bacteria; phylum Pseudomonadota; class Gammaproteobacteria; order Burkholderiales; family SG8-39; genus 2-02-FULL-66-14. Next base: position 21,504 of record CAZVHU010000002.1, read on the forward strand.
CCGATTCCGCTGCCCGAGCGCGCGCGCCACGCGATGATCGCGCGCAGCAGCTCCTTCGCGCGCTTGCGGTTGCCGATGAAGTTGTCGTCCACGACGAACACCATCTGCTGCCAGCCGCTGCGGCGCAGCGCCTCGAGCTCCGCCACCACCTGCTCCGGCGCCTTGGTGCGCGGCACGCGGCCGTTCATCACCACGATGTCGCAGAACTCGCACTGGAAAGGGCAGCCGCGCGAGTGCTGCACCGGCATGGTGACGTAGTCTTGAAGGCGGATCAGGTCCCAGCGCGGCACCGGCGTGGCGCGCACGTCGGGAAATCCCGGCGCGCGGTACATCCGTTTCAGCGTGCCGCGCCCCATGTCGGCGACCACTTCGGCGATCACGCCCTCGGCCTCGCCGCAGACGAAATGCGGGATCTCCGGGAACTCGGCGTGCCCGGTGGTGAAGAGCGGCCCGCCGGCGAGCACCGGCCGCCCGAGCGCGGCGCAGCGCGCGGCGACCTCGTGCGCGCTTTCCTTGTGCACGATCATGCCGCTCAGGAACACGTAGTCGGCCCACCCGATCGCCTCGTCCGCGAGCGGCGCGACGTTCAGGTCCACCAGCCTCAGGTTCCAGTGGGCCGGCAGCATGGCCGCCACCGTGAGCAGCCCCAGCGGCGGGAACGCCGCCCTGCGGGCGACGAACGGCAGCACGTGCGCGAAGCTCCAGAAGGTGGCCGGCGTTCGCGGATAGACGAGCAGGACGTTCATGGGCGAAGGATGGTCGCGGCGCGGCACGCGACTGGCAATGCCGCACCCGGCATTCCTTGCCCTGGGTCAACTCCGCGGCGCGAGGCTCAGCGGATGACGATGGTGAGCAGGTAGTCGCCGCGCACGACGTTGAGCGCCGCGCGCTCGCCGGCGCCGAGCGCCTGCGCGAGCTCGGCGACCGAGCCGACGCGGAGCCGGTTGACGCCGACGATGAAGTCGCCGGCGCGCAGCCCGTGGCGGAACGCCGCCGAGCCTTGCTCGACCGCCGTCACCACCACGCCGCGCTCGCGGCCCCGCGCCGTCGAGCGCTCGCCTGCCGCGAGCCGCGCCCCGGCGAGCTGCGGGATCGCCTCGCCGCCCGCGGCGTCGCGCGATTCCACCTGCGCGGTCTGCACGCGAAGCGTTTGCACCTCGCGCCCGCGCTGCACGCGCAGCTCGACGGTCTCGCCCGCGGGGATGACGCCGGCTTGCGCGCGCAGCTCCGCCGAGCCGCGCACCGGCCGGCCGTTGAGCGCCGTCACCACGTCGCCCGCGCGCAGGCCCGCGCGCTCGGCCGGCGAGCCCGGCTGCACCGCCATGATCGCCGCGCCCTCCTTCACCGGCACGCCGAGCTTTTGCGCGAGTTCCGGCGTCAAGGTCTGCATCTGCACGCCGAGGTAGCCGCGCCGCACCTCGCCGAATCGCACCAGCTGCTGCATCACCGCGCGCGCCATGTTGACCGGCACCGCGAAACCGATGCCGATGTTGCCGCCCGCGGGGCCGATGATTGCGGTGTTGATGCCGACGAGCTCTCCCCGCAGGTTGATGAGCGCGCCGCCCGAGTTGCCGGGGTTGATCGCGGCATCGGTCTGGATGAAGTCCTCGTAGCCCTCGGGCGAAAGCCCGGAGCGGCCGACCGCGGAAACGATGCCCGAGGTCACCGTCTGCCCGATGCCGAACGGGTTGCCGATCGCGACCACGAAGTCGCCGACCTGCAGCGCGTCGGAGTCGCCCAGGCTCGCCTGCACGAGCCCCTCGGCCGCGATCTTGAGCAGCGCGATGTCGGTGCCGGCGTCGGCGCCGACGAGCTTCGCCGGAAAGCGCCGGTTGTCCTTCAGCGTGACCAGTACCTCGCGCGCCTGCTTGATCACGTGGTGGTTGGTCACGACGTAGCCGTTTCTCGCGTCGACGATCACGCCCGAGCCCGCGGAGAGCTGCGGCTGCGGCGGTTGCAGGCCGAAGAAGCGCCGGAAGAACGGGTCCCGGAGCAGCGGGTTCTCCTCCTCGGGCGAGGCGGCGAGCACCGCGATGTTGACCACCGCCGGTGCGACGCGCTCGATCACCGGCGCGAGCGTCGGCAGCCCGTCGCGCGTCGCCACCGCGGGCACCTGCGCCGCAGCGAGCGGCGCAACGAGCAGCAGCGCTGCCAATAGTACGCTTCGCATCCCAATATCTTGACAGTGCCGGCGCCTTCCTTCCACCATCGCGCGCAGTCGATGCCATGCTGAGGCCCTGCCCGTGAATCGGCCGTTCGTGCTGGCGCAGGTGAGCGACCTGCACATCCGGGCGGGCGGGGCGCTCGCCTGCCGGGTCGTGGACACGACGCAGATGCTGCGCGCCTGCGTGCGCAGCCTCCTCGCGCTGGAGCGCCGGCCCGACGCTGTCGTGCTCACCGGCGACCTTGCAGACGCCGGCTCGGCCGAGGAATACGCCGCGCTGCGCGAGCTGATCGCGCCGCTTTCGATGCCGGTATACCTCATGCCGGGCAACCACGACGAGCGCGAGGCGCTGCGCGCCGCATTCCCGGAGCACGCCTACCTGCGCCAGTCGGGCGCGTTCATCCAATACGCGATCGAGGACTATCCGTTGCGCCTGATTGCGCTCGACACGCTCATCCCCGGCCGGAGCGCAGGGGAGCTCTGCCCGCAAAGGCTAGGCTGGCTGGACAGGATGCTCGCGCGGGTTCCGGAAAAGCCGACCGCCGTCTTTATGCACCACCCGCCTTTCCGCACCCACATCGGCTCGATGGACAAGTACGAGCTGGGCGGCCGCGAGGCGCTGGTGGCGGTGATCCGGCGGCACCCGCAGGTGCAGGCGATCCTCTGCGGCCACGTGCACCGTCCGATCGAGACGCGCTTTGCCGGCACGCTCGCCTCGACCGCGCCGAGCGCGGCGCACCAGATCAGGCTCGACCTGGACCTCGAGGCGCCCGGGCGGCTGGTGATGGAGCCGCCTGCGTACCGGCTGCATGCCTACGCGCCCGACACCGGGCTGGTGTCGCACACCGCCTTCATCGGCGAATTCGCCGGGCCTTACCCGCTGCGCTAGCGAAACCGCTAGTGCACGCGCAGCTCGAGCACCTTGTCGACCAGCGCGTGCACGTCGGCGGCGACGTGCTCCATCTCGTCGAACGCCGAAGACAGCGCGCGCGGCGTCGTCCCGGCCGCCTCCAGCATGCGGCGCAGGATGCGCACGCAATCGGACTCGGCGCGCATCGCCGCCCAGAGCGCTGCCTCCCTGCGCGCGGACTCCAGCGCCGCTTCCGACGCCTCGGCCGCGCTTTCCATCCATTCCAGGTAGGACGCGATGAACGCTTCGCCCGCGCCATCGCCCGGCTCGATCCTGCTCGCCGCGCTCGATCCGGCGATCGATTCGCCGGAATTCGACCACTCGAGGTACTCGGCTATCCAGTCCACGCTCCGCACGATCTGGTCCGTGAAGCCGCCCTCCCTTGCGCGTGATTCGTTGCCCCCTTGTCTTGCGACCGTTGCCTCCCTGTGGCGGAGAATTCTCGGCCTGTGCTTGGCGCGGGGGGTTGAAGCCGATTAACCGCGGGCGATACTTGCGATGCAGCATCGCGAGCGAGCCGACGCGTTGCGCAGCGCGGCAAGAGCGCGACGCAGCCGGCTACGTGCGCCATAATCGGCCCGGCAGGCGCGCCATGCGCCGCGCAAAATGGAGATCGGACGAATGTACAAGCGAATCCTGGTTCCAGTGGACGGCAGCCCGACCGCGAACCGCGGCCTGAAGGAGGCGCTGCGCCTGGCGAAGGCGCACCGCGCGCGCCTGTGCCTGCTGCACGTGGTGGAGGAGTTCTTCGTCGCGCAGGCCGGCGAGGCGATCGTCTACGCCGAGGAGATGTTCGACGCGCTGAAGGCGAGCGGCCGCAAGGTGCTCGCGCGCGCGCAGGCCGCGGCGAAGAAGAGCGGCGTGCCCGCGCGCACCGTGCTCGTGGAATCGATCGCGCAGCCGGTAGCGGACGTGATCGTGCGCCAGGCGCGCAGGTTCAAGGCAGACCTGATCGTGCTCGGCACGCACGGCCGGCGCGGCGTGCGCCGCGTGGTGCTGGGAAGCGACGCCGAGCAGGTCGTACGCCTTGCGCAGGCCCCCGTGCTGCTCGTTCGCGCGCCCGGTTCGCGACGCTAGCACCGGCGGAACACGGCCCGGCATCCCGGCCAGGCGGCGAGGCCGGGAACCTCGCCGGGCAGCCGCTCCTGCGCGCCGATCACGAGCGCACCGCCAGGTCGCAAGTTCGCGACGATGCGCTCGAGCGCGCTGCGCGCGCGGTCGGCCGAGAAATAGGTGAACGCCAGGTTGCGGCACAGCGCGAGGTCGAAGGTTTGCGGCGGCGCCTCGGCGAGCAGGTCGCGGCGCTCGAACTCGACGCCTTCGCGGAATTCCGGCCCCAGGCAGCAGAGCCCCGAGCGCCGTTCGAACGCCTGCTCGCGCCATTCGACGGAAAGCTCCTTGAGGCTGCTCGCCTTGTAGCAGCCGGTTCGCGCTCGTTCGATTAGCGCTGCGTCGATGTCGGTGCCGAGCACGCGAATGCAGAGGCCGGGGAAGCGGGGGCCGAGCGCCAGGCGCCACTGGAGCGCGAGCGTATAGGGTTCCTCGCCCGAGGCGCAGCCGGCGCTCCAGCATTCGAGCCGCGACGCGCCGCGCGCGAGCGCCGCGTGCGCAAGCTCGGGAAGAACGCGGGCACCGAGGCATTCGAAGACACCCCGATCGCGACAAAAACGCGAAATCGAGACGCTGCACAGTGCCGCGAGCGCCGGCCATTCCCCGGCGTGCGATTCGAGGTACGCGGCGTACTGGCGGGTGTCCGCAAGCTCCAGCTGCCGCAGGCGATGCGCGACGCGCTTGCACACCTGCCCGCGCACCTTGCGGTATCCGGACCACGCCAAGCCGAGCTTTGGCAGCGCCCATTGCAGGAATGCGACGCAGTCAGCGTCCTTCATCCCGGCTCAGTGCTCGGCCGCGCCGCCGCCCGAGGGCGGAGCGTCCGAGCCGACGAGTGCAGCGAGCTCCCAATCGTCGGACGCGGGATCGTGCCGTAGCACGAACTGGCGTCCGTCTTCGGCCCGGACCTTGAAATAGCGGTGCCGCGGGTCGAGCCAGCGGTCGACGACGTCCGCCACCGGCAGGCGCCGCTCGTCGAGCCAGAACGCGCGCGGCTCCTCCTCGCCGCGAAAGCCGGCGTGGCACTCGACGCGGATCCTCATCGCCACGCCTCGCTCAGGCCGCCTGCGCGCCACGCATCTTGATTCCGGTCAAGCGCCCCGGGCGCGCTTGGACGATGCTGTGCCGACACGGCGCAAGACTGCGCCCGGCGAGCACCATGCTCCAGCGCACCGACGAGAACCAGCAGATTGCGGCGCAGTTGCGCGAGGCCGCCGACCTGCTTCACGCGCAGGGCGCCAACCCGTTCCGCGTCTCCGCCTACCGCAAGGCGGCGGACACCGTGGCTCAACTCGACCGGCCGGTGCGCGCAATCTTCGACTCCGGCGGTCAGGCGGGCCTGCAAGCCCTGCCCAGCATCGGCAGCGGCATTGCCAATGCGATTGCCGAGATGCTGATCACCGGACGATGGACGCAGCTGCAGCGCTTGCGCGGCGCCGCAGAGCCCGAGGCGCTGTTTCAGAGCGTCCCGGGAATCGGACCCGAGCTGGCGCGCGCGATCCACGAGACGCTGCACGTGGACACGCTCGAGGCGCTCGAGGCGGCCGCGCACGATGGGCGGCTGGAGGGCGTGCCGGGAGTGGGCCCGCGCCGCGCGGCGGCGATCCGCGGCGCGCTCTCGGGCATGCTCGGGCGGCGGCTGCCGCGCCGCCTGCCGGCGCCCGCTGCAAGCTCCCCGGCGGTCGCAACGCTGCTCGAAATCGATCGCGAATACCGCGAGCAAGCCGCTGCCGGAAAACTGCCGACGATCGCTCCCAAGCGCTTCAACCCGAAGGGCGAGGCCTGGCTCCCGGTGTACCACGTCCGCCGCGCCGGCTGGCATTTCACGGTCCTGTTCTCCAACACCGCCAAGGCGCACGAGCTCGGTCGCACGCGCGACTGGGTGGTGATCTATTTCTACGACCACGACCATGTCGAGGGGCAGCACACGGTGGTCACGGAGACGCGCGGGCCGCTTGCCGGCCGGCGCGTGGTGCGCGGCCGGGAAGCCGAGTGCCGCGAGCACTATTTCGCTTAGGCCGTCACATGCGCCCGCGACCCGGGCTTTTCGGCTTGGCGCAGGATCGCGACCACTTCATCGTCCTCGACCTGGAAGAATTCCCGGTAGAACTGGCCAACCGCATGGAAATTCGCCGGCGCATCGAGGCAAACGATCTCGTCCACATGCGGACGGACTCTGGCGAGACTGTCGGGGGCAGCGACCGGAACCGCGCATACCAGGCGCGCCGGCTTGCGCGCCCGCACTGCGTGCAGCGCCGCGATCATCGTCGCGCCGGTGGCCAGGCCGTCGTCCACGACGATGACGATGCGGCCGGCGGGGTCGATCGGGTGCCGTGCCGGCGTATACAGCGCGCGCCGTGCGCGCAGCCTGTCCATCTGCGCGCGCCTTTCGCGCGCCAGGTGCTCCTCGCCGGCGCCGACTTCGGCCGCGTAATCCGCGATGTAGCACCAGCCGGTCTCGTCGATAGCGCCCACTGCCAGCTCGGGATTGCCCGGCGCCCCCAGCTTGTGGACCAGCACCACGTCGAGCTCGCCGCCGAGAGCATCGGCGAGCGCGCGGCCCATCGGCACGGCGCCTCGGGGAATGGCGAGCACCAGCGGATTCTTGCTGCGGTACGCGGCGAGCGCGGTCGCGAGCCGCCGCGCCGCGTCGGTGCGGTCGCGGAACATGCCCTACGTTCTACCGCGTCGCGCGCCGGCAGTCTTGAGCGGGGTCAAGCCGCGGCGCCGGCATGCAGGCGTGCGTGTTGCGAGGCGAACCAGCTCGATCAGGCGCGCGGCGTTGCGCGGCGCATTGCCGGAATCGGTGTTGTCGAAATAGACGTGCACCTCGCGGCCTTCGGCGAGCCAGCACCGCACCTTGGCCGCCCATGCCCGCAGCGCGCGCTCGCCGTAGGGCGAAGCATAAGTGACCGGCCGGCCGTGCAGGCGTACATAGACCAGATCGGTGGTCACCGCGTCCCACAGCGGCCAGTCCGCGGCGTGCGACTGGCATGCGGCGATGCGGTGCCTGCTCAGGTGGTCCGCGACCTCCCCGCAGAACCAGGACGGGTGGCGGAACTCGATCGCATGCCGCGCGCCTTTCCACGCCCGCAACGCACGCGCGAAGCGCTCGAGCCGCGCCAGATCCTTGGCCATGCTGCGCGGCAATTGCCACAGCACGACGGCGAGCTTGGCGCCCAGGCCTGCCACGCGCTCGCGCTCGAGGCGCACGGGCGCAACCGGCGCGCGCAGCTTGCGGTTGTGCGTGAGGTAGCGGTTGCCCTTGATCGCGAACCGGAATCGGGCCGGGGTGTCGGCTCGCCAGCGCTCGAACGCCGACCTGCGAAGCAGGTGGTAGAAAGTGGCGTTCACTTCCACCGCGCCGAAGCGCTGCGCGTAGAGCCGGAGCCATTGCGCGCGCGGCTTGCCGCCATAGAGCGCCTCGCGCCAGGCGTCGTAGCTCCAGCCGCTCGTTCCGATGTAGGCGCGCGCACTCACTGTAGGGCCTGCCGCAGCAAGCCTGCGCCGCCGGTCGAAGCAGCAGGTTGATGCGAGTCAAGCCCGCCTGGCAGTGGTTCGAGCAGCTCGACCGGCTGCGCCGGCTGCAGGGCATCGCCATGGACTCGCTCGGCCTCGGCCCGAGCGAGACGCCGCACCGGATTGCATTCAGCGAGGCCGGCGTGAGGCTCAGGCGCTACGGCGCAGCGGATCCCTCGGCGCCGTTGCTGCTCATCGTTCCCGCGCCCATCAAGCGTCCGTACATCTGGGACCTGTCTCCCGAGGCGAGCGCGGTGCGCCGCTGCCTGGACACGGGCATGCAGGTGTGCCTCGTCGAGTGGCGGGAATGCAGCGAGGATTTCGGACTCGCCGACTTCGGCGCTCGCCTGATACTCGACTGCCTAGAGGCGGCCGGCGCGCGGCAGGCGGTCCTTGTCGCGCACTCCCTGGGCGGGCTGCTGGCGGCGATCTTCGCCGCGCGGCACCCGGAGCGCGTGCATGGCCTCGCCCTGCTCGCGGCACCGCTGCACTTCGGCACCGGGGCCGGTGTTCTCGGCTCGATGGCCGGCGAGTTGGATCCTGACGACCTTCCTGCGTCCGTGCCCGGTTCGTTTCTCAGTTCGGCGAGCTTGCAGGCTTCTCCCCGGACATTCGCTGCGGACCGATGGCTCGACCTGTGGCGCAGCCTGCCGGTGCCCGGGGCCTTGAGAAGCCATTTCCAAGTCGAGCGCTGGACGCTGGACGAGTTTCCCTTGCCGCGCCGTTTGGTGACGGAGCTCGCGGTTTGGCTGGCACGGGAGGATCGGTTTATGCGCGGCGAACTCGTCATCGACGGCTGCTCGGTCTCGCCCGCGCACGTCGCAGCGCCGTTGTTGTGCGTCGTCGACCCGCGCTGCCGCGTCGTCCCGCCCGAATCCGTGTTGCCGTTCTACGAGGCGGTCGGGAGCCGCGACAAGACGCTGCTGGAGTATCACGGCGACGTCGGGGTATCGCTTCAGCACGTCGGAATCCTCGCGGGACGAGAAGCGCACCGGCAGCTTTGGCCTCGGATCGTCGATTGGGCAAGGACCCGCGCGCTCGGCTCTTGATCAGGAGCTCGATTTGGATGCTCTACGGCGATCCGCGCTGGCAGGACCCGCTCGTGGTGCACCGCCGGGGGCTACACGCCGAAGAGCCTCGCGGCCGTGATGGCGGAAGCGGGGCTCGTCAAGCACAGACAGGAAGCGGCGTAATTCAAGTTGCGCGAGCCGCGGGACCTGCGGATCGTCGGCGAGAAGCCGGGCGCAGCTACCACGCCAGGCGGCTCCCTGTCCTGGAAGGCGATCACCGGGCGCTTGCGCTGAATCGGCCATGATCGGCGCGGCGCAACCGCTTGGAGCGCGGCGCGACGGGCGGCACCTTGCGCCCGCTTCATCGCGCCGTCGTAATCCGGCGCCATTCGGCGTCCGGCTTTGCGATTTGGTAGGTCGTGGCGGATTCGAACCGCCGACCAACGGATTAAAAGTCCGCTGCTCTACCAGCTGAGCTAACGACCCGTAAAAGGGACGCGATTTTACCGGGGCGCGAGAGCGAAGGTCAACGAGCGCGCCCTTCCTTGCGTGCGCGCGCTGGAGCGGGCGCGGCGCGCCGCTCAACGCGCGCCTACGCCTCCCGAGACATCCTCCAGTATTGCCACTTCATCGTCGCCGCGGCGCCCGCCACGATCGCGAGGAAGGTGACGATCGAGCCGAGCGCGAGCGTGGAAAAGCCGGTGATGCCCTGCCCGACCGTGCAGCCCAGCGCGACGATGCCGCCGAATCCCATGAGGATGCCGCCCACGATGTGCATCGCCGTGTCCTCGGCGTCGCGGAAGCCCTCCCAGCGGAACTTGCCGGTCGCGAGCGACCAGGCCGCCGAGCCCGCGATCACGCCCGCGGCCGAGGCGATGCCGTAGGTGACGATCTTCGACTTGTCGGTCCACAGCATCAGGTACTCGAGCGAGAACGCCATCGGCGAGACGAACGAGAACGACTCCATGCGCCCGGTGTTGGTGGCGACGAACGCCTCCTGCAGCGTCTGCGGGTCTTCCGCGAGGTGCCCGATGACGCCGCTCACGTACCAGCCGCCGACCACGACCAGGCCCGTCACCACGCCGCCCAGCGTGTAGTCGAAGCTGGCGCGGAAGTCCTTCGAGGCGTACACGTAGGCGAGCAGCCCGCCGCCGAGAAGGAGCGAGAGACCGGCGATCCAGCTTGTCCTGTCGCCGCCCAGCGCGCGCGCCGCCATGCTCGGGAGGTCCTGCCCGCCGGCGAGCGCGACACTCGCTTTTTCCAGCACCTCGACCCGGAAGGCGCCGAACAGGCCCCGCAGCGTCATGTAGGAAGCGATGCCGAGGAACACGAACACGATCACGGACTTGAGGTTGCCGCCGCCGATGCGGATCAGCGTCTTCGATCCGCAGCCCGAGCCGAGCGTCATGCCGACGCCGAACAGGAACCCGCCCACGAGGTAGGAGAGCCAGGTGAAGTTCGCGCCCTGGTAGATGGACTTGGACAGGTCCACGAGCCCGGCGAGGTGCAGCGCGTTGGAGCCCAGGATCGCGACCGCGATCGCGAGCAGCCACATGCGCAGCCGCGACTTGTCGCCCATGTTGACCCAGTCGGACACCGCGCCCATGGTGCAGAAGTTGGTCTTTGCGCCCACCGCGCCGAAGACGAAGGCGAGCGCGAACGCGCCCCAGGCGACGTAGGGAGCGAGCTGTGCGGGAGTCGTTTCCATAGGCGGGCGCGGAAAGTAAAAGTGTAAAGTATGACTTTACACTCGGGGCCCTAGCGCTTGCCCGGCGCCGCGGCCGCCGGCGGCGCGAGCCGCTGCCTGGCGCTCGCCGCGGCGGGGCTTTGCGGGTAGCGCGCCACCAGAGCCTCGAGCGTCTTCTGCGCGCCGCGCCGGTCGCCCATCGCCTCCTGCGACGAGGCGACGTTGAGCATGGCGTCGGGCGCCTTGGCGTCCTCGGGCCAGGCCGAGAGCACGCGCTGCTGCGCGGCGATCGCCTGCTTGTAGTCGCGCTGGGCGTAGTGCGCGTTGCCGATCCAGTACTGCGCCGAAGGCGCGAGCTTCGACGACGGATAGGTGACCAGGAACCCCTGGAAGGCGGAGATCGCGAGCGGGTAGTTGCCGAGCTTGAACTGGTTGAGCGCCGCCTCGTAGGCGCGCGTCTCGGCCTCCGGCACCGACCCCGCGTCAGGCGCCGGCTTGCCGCCCGGCGCGGCAGCGGCCGCCTCCTTCACCTGCTCGAGCTTGCGAAGGCGCGTATCCACGTCCACGTACAGGTCCTTCTGGCGCTTCTCGGCCCCCTCCAGCTGGTGCAGCAGCACCTCGACCTGGCCGCGCATCCTGGCGAGGTCCGCCCGCATGGCGTCGATCTGGCCGGCGAGGTCGAGGATCGCGCGCCGGTCGCCGCTCGCGGCCTCGATCCTCGAAAGGCGCTCGTTCATCGTCTTCTGGTAGGCCTCGAAGCGCTCGCGCAGCTCCTGGATGCGGGCGCGCGCGATGTCGTCGTCGAACACCGCCGCCCGGCCCGCCGGGACGAATGCGGCCTGCGCGCCGACGAGCAGGACGGCGAGCGCGGCCCGCGCGAGCGGCGCTGCGCGCATCAATACTCGCCCGAGTAGAGCATGTCGCTGCGGCGGTTCTGCGACCAGGCGGCCTCGTCGCTGCCCTGCGCGCGCGGTTTCTCCTCGCCCAGGCTGACCGCCTCGATCTGGTCCTCCCGCGCGCCGAGCAGCACGAGCATCCTGCGCACGCCGTCGGAGCGGCGCTGGCCCAGCGCCACGTTGTACTCGCGGCTGCCGCGCTCGTCGGTGTTGCCCTGGATGAGCATCTTCGCCGAGGGGTTCTCGCGCAGGTACCTGGCGTGCGCCTCGATGAGCGCCTTGTACTCGTCCTTGACGTCGAACTTGTCGAAGTCGTAGAAGATCGAGCGCTTGGACAAGATGCTGTTCGGGTCCTTGAGCGCGGCCGCCGATGGCTTGGCGGCCGCCAGGTCCACGCGCGACACCCCGCCGGGGGCGACGGGCTTCGCCTGCGCGCCGGCTGGGGTGTCGGCCCCTGGCTGACGCTCCTCGACGCTGGCTGGCTCCTGCTCCTTGTCGGAAGTGCTGCTGCAGGCGGCCAGCGCCGCCGCGAGAACCACGATCCAAGCTGCACGCATGCTGTTTCTCCTTGTCACTGGACGAACGGCCCCCAGGCCGGCTCGCGCACGTCGCCCGCCGAGGTGGTCAGGCGCTGCTTGATGCGGCCGTCCGCGGATACTGCGGACAGCACGCCGCGGCCGTTGATTACGGTGGCGAGCAGGATCATGCGGCCGTTGGGCGCGAAAGAGGGCGACTCGTCGCGGTCGCTGTCGGTGAGCACCTGCGCCTGCCGGGTGCCGAGGTCGAGCACCGCGACCTGGAACTTGCTGCCGTTGCGGGTGACGTACGCGAGAGTCTTGCCGTTGGCACTGATGCGGGGCGAGACATTATAGCTGCCGTCGAATGTCACGCGCTGGGCGTCGCCGCCGCCGGCCGGCATGCGGTAGATCTGCGGGCTGCCGCCGCGGTCGGAGGTGAAGTAGAGGCTCTGGCCGTCGGGCGAAAACACCGGCTCGGTGTCGATGCCGCTCGAGTTGGTCAGGCGCCGCACGTTGCTGCCGTCGGGATTGATCAGGTAGAGCTGCGAGCCGCCGTCGCGCGACAGCGCCACCGCGAGCTTCGAGCCGTCGGGCGCCCAGGCAGGGGCCGAGTTGGAGCCCTTGAAATTGGCCGCCACCTGGCGCCTGCCGTCCACGAGCGAATGCACGTATACGACCGGCTTCTTGTTCTCGAACGAAACGTAGGCGAGGCGCCGGCCGTCGGGCGACCATGTGGGCGAGATGATCGGCTCGAACGAGGCGAGCGCGGTCTCCGCGCCCGCGCCGTCGGCGTCCGCGACCTGCAGCTCGAACCGGTTGCCGCGCTTCACCACGTAGGCGATGCGCGTGGAGAACACGCCCTTCTCGCCGGCGAGCTTCTCGTAGATGAAGTCGGCGATGCGGTGCGCGGTCGCGCGCAGCTGCTGGCGGCTCATGGTGAACGCGACACCCGAGAGGTCGGCGGACTTCACGGTGTCGAACAGCTTGAAGCGCACCTCGAACCTGCCGTCGGGCCGCGCCGCCACCGACCCGAGCACCACCGCATCCGCGAGGCGCGAGCGCCACTCGGCGAAGTTGACGGGCGAAGCTTCGGTCGGCTGCGGGTTGAGCGGCGGCACCTCGAGCGTGCGGAACAGGCCGCTGCGCTCCAGGTCCGCGCGCACGATCGGCGTGATGCCGGGCGCGAGCGCGCCTTCGCCGGCGAAGGGCACGATCGCGATCGGGATGCGCTGCACGCCCGGTGCCGTGATCTCGATCGAGAGCTGCGCGTGCGCCGGGGCGAGAAATCCGGCCGACGTGACGAAAAGCGCGGCGAGCAGCGCCAGGAAACGCATGGGCGCGATTATAGGGTTCAATCCTTCGGCCTGAAGGTCAGACGCAGCTCGCGGCTGAACAGTTCCGGCCTGTCGGGCTTCGGCAACGGCGAGGACTTGAGGATCGCGCGCTCCACCGCGTCGTCGTAGGCGGCGATGCCGCTCGAGCGCGCGAGCTTCACCTGCAGCACCTCGCCCGTGGGCAGCTGCACCACGCTGAAAACCGCCTCCGGATTGCCTCTCAGGTCCTGCGGCAGGATCCAGTTGCCGCGCACCTTGGCGCGGATGCGGCCGACGTACTCCTCGAGCGCGCGCGCGTTGGCGCTCGCGGAATCGCGCGCCAGCTGGTCCCGGATCGCGCGCCGCTCGCGCTCGATGGCGATGCTCGCCTGCTCGCGGGCAAGCTCCTCGCGCATGCGCTTGTCGGCCTCGTCCACGCGCGGCTTTGCCGGCTCGGCTTTCGCGACCGGCTTCGGCGCGGGCTTGGGCTTCACCTCTGGCACAGGCTTGGGCTTGGGCGCTTCCTTCACCGCGATGTCGGGCTTCTCGATCACGGGCTCGGGCTTCGGCGCCGGGGGTGGCGCAGGCGGCTCGGCTTTCGGCTCGGGCCTCGCCACCTTAGCCGGCGGCGGCTCGCTCCAGAGCTCGACCACCACCGAGTGCGGCGGCCGGCTCTGCCAGCGCACGCCGATGAACAGCACCGCGATGAGCAGCACGTGCACCGCGAGCGCGAGCGCCACCGAGGTCCCGAGGCCCGGGTCGCTGCGCTCGTCGAACAGCGCGTATGCGGGGGCCGCAGTCATTGGAGCGGCTTGACGAGCAGCCCGACCCGGCGCACCTGCTGCTTGTGCAGCTCGTCCATGACATTCAACACCGCCTCGTAGCGCACGTTCTTGTCGGCGGCGATCAGCACCGGCTGCTCGGGGTTCTTCTGCTGGCGCTCGCGGATGAGCTTGGCCAGCTCGCCGCGCGCCACCTTGCGTTCCTCGGCCGCGCCGCCCTTCGCATCGCGGCTGCGAAGCAGCAGCGACTGGTCCTCCTTGATGATCACCTCGAGCGGCGCGACCGGCGCGGTGGAGGCCTTGGACACGGAGGGCAGCTCGATCAGGCCCGGCGTGACCAGCGGCGCGGTCACCATGAAGATGACGAGCAGCACGAGCATCACGTCAACGTAGGGCACGACGTTGATCTCGTGCATCGGTCCGCGCTTGGAGTGCAGCCGGGCCATGCGGACTACCTCACCGCTTGCCGCTGCAGGATGTTGGAGAACTCCTCCATGAAGCTCTCGAAGCGGATCGCGAGCCGGTCGATGTCGTGCGAGTAGCGGTTGTAGGCGACCACGGCGGGGATCGCTGCAAACAGGCCGATCGCGGTGGCGATCAGCGCCTCGGCGATTCCGGGCGCGACCAGCGCGAGCGTCGCCTGCTGCACGTTGGCGAGGCTCCTGAAGGCGTGCATGATGCCCCACACCGTCCCGAACAGGCCCACGTAGGGGCTCACCGATCCGGTCGAGGCGAGGAACGCGAGGTGGCGCTCGAGGTGGTCCATCTCGCGCTGGTAGGTGGCGCGCATGGCGCGGCGCGCGCCGTCCACCATCACCGAGGGTTCGGTGCCGCGCTGGCCTCTCAGCTTGGTGAACTCGCGGTAGCCGGCCTCGAAGATGCGCTCCAGGCTGCCGATCGAGTGCCGGTTGTTGACCGCGCCCTGGTAGAGCACGTTGATGTCGTTGCCGCTCCAGAATTCGCGCTCGAAGCCCTCGGTCTGCTCGCGCGCGTGGCGGATCGCGATCCACTTGCGGAAGATGAACATCCAGGACAGGAACGACACCGCCATGAGCAGCAGCATCACCGTCTTGACGACGAACGAGGCGTTGACGATCAGCGTCCACAGCTCAAGGTCTTGCGTGACGGTCATCGGAGCAGGGGGACCGGGCCCCTTCCGGTAAGAGCGCTCGGGGCCTTCCCGGCCCCCCCGCACCCCCCGGGCGCAGTTTGCGCTAGATGTCTCATGTCTGCATGCGCTCCATGTATTCCCCGGGGATCGGCGCCGGGCGGCCGTCGGCGCGTCGCAGGCACGCGATCTGGACCAGCGCCTCGGCCATCGGCTCGCCGCCGCGCAGCGCGCGCTGGCGCAGCACGGCGTAGCTGCGCTTCCTCTCCGCGACCTCGACGGTGACCTCGAGCAGGTCGTCGAGCCTCGCGCCGCGCAGGAAGTCGATCTCGGCGCGCCTCACCACGAACACCAGGCCATGCTCCGCGTCGAGCCGCCGGTGGTCTGCGCCGAGCGCGCGCAGCCACTCGGTGCGCGCGCGCTCGAAGAAGCGCAGGTAGTTGGCATAGTAGACGACGCCGCCGAAGTCAGTGTCCTCGTAGTAGACGCGCACCTGCCAGCTGAAAGTCCGCGCCGTTTGCCCGGCCCGCTGCACCGGCGCATTCTAGCCCAGCCTCAACGAGGTTTCTTCCAGTCGAAGCGCTCCGCCGGCAGCCAGCGGTCGATGAGCGGCACGAGCGGCACGCACAGGAACAGCGCCCACAGCAGCCCGTTGGGCTTGTAGAGCGCGTATTGCCACAGGAAAGCCACGATCGCCACCGCCGCGGCGTGCAGCGCGCGGCCCGAGATCCGGTTCGGGATCGTCATCGGGTCCGAGATCATGAAGAAGGCGAACAGCAGCAACGCGCCGCTCTGCAATTGGTGCCACAGGATCGCCCAGCTCTTGCCCAGCCAGGCGATGTTCGCGGCGACGAGCCCGAGGTAGAACGCGAGGAACATCCAGCTCGCGTCCCAGCGCCGCGCGCGCTGCGTCACCAGCCCCCCGAGCGCGATGAACCAGCAGGCGTAGGCGAGATCGTTGCCCCACTGCCCCGGCGAGACCCACGCGCCGGGCAGGAGCGCAAGGCCGAGCATCGCGCCGAGGTTGGCCGGGTTGAAGAGGTGCTTGCCGTTCAGCCGCAGGAGGAACTTCGCCGAGATCGCCACCGCGGCGGCGAGCGGGTGGGCCCACAGGTTGTCGGCGCGCAGCAGGATCGAGAGCCCGAAGCAGGTGATGACCGCGCTCAGGTAGCCCGCCTTCGCGAGCCCGAGGCGCCGCACCCAGAACGCCTGCGCCGAGAGCCCTGAGGCGAAGGCGAGCGCCATCTGCTCGGGGCGCAGGCTGAAGTCGCGCCCGAGCACCCCGATCGCGAGCAGCGTGGCGAGGAACGCGATCTGGAAGAGGCGCGCGTCCTGCGGCAGCCGCGCTGCGGCGCCGCGGGCAATGGCGAGGACTGCCGAAGTCATGGCGCGCCCTTCAGCGCGAGATCTGCGCGCCGCCGTTCGGCGGGCTCGAGAGCCAGTGCCAGAAGCGGCCCCAGAAGCCGGGGTCGTCGAGCGCGAACCCGCTCTTGCGGCGGATTGCTTCCACCTCCCAGCCGGTGAGCGAAGCAAGCGTCTGCGCCTCCTTCTCCTTCCGGGCGGTCACTTTCATCAGGTAGTCGAGCGCAGCCGGGCAGGCGTCCGGCGCCACTTTCGCGGCGTGGCGCAGCACGTAGCGCGTCTGGTAGTTCTGCCGGTCCGAGGTCTCCTGGAAAGCGAGGTCCTCGGGGAAGGTCTCGGGCGTGTAGCGCACATGCAGGCGCGTGAGCATCACCCTGGCGCCCTGGCGCGTGTCGCCCGAGACCCAGTCCACGCCCAGGTTCCTCAGCTCCTGCGCGCTCAAGGGGTCGGCGGCGCAGGGGTCGCACCAGCCCATGTCCCAGAAATACTCGGTGAACACGACGCGGTAGCTTTCGCGCTTCGCTTGCCTGTCGAAGAGCGCGCGGTAGAAGGAAGCGAAGGCGTGCTCCTTGTCGGCCTTGATGTAGGGCGGCAGCTCCATGTTGGCCGGCAGCTTCACGGTGCGGTAGTTGGTCGCTTCCACCCGGCCGTTCTTCGTCAGCACCCACAGCACCAGGTCCTGCGGGCCACGCGCGTTGATCATGCCTAGCCGTATCGGCAGCATGAACTTCTCGCTGCGGAACGAGAATTGCAGCGGCGCGAGGAACTCGCCGCCCGATTTCGCCTGCTCCCCGAGGTTCACCCTGGCGACGAAGAATTTCAGGCCCTGGCGGATATAGGGCGCGAGTGCCTTGGATGCGCCCGTGGGGATCCGGTAGCCGTTCTGGATAAGCCAGGTCTCGAGGCCATCGGATTGCTCGGCCGACAGGATCACGATGTCGTAGGGGCCGACCGTGTACTGCGCTTCGATTTTCACGCCCAGCTCGTCGCGGCGCATCTCCATCGCTACGCTCAGGTCCTGCCGCCGCGCCGATTGCGCCATGGCGGCGGCCGCCGGGTAGAGCGCAGAGCAGGGATCGCGGTCGAAGTACTCCGCCAGGCGCGGTGCGCTGTAGGCGTCGATGCGGTCGAAGAGCGCGCGGAACGGCGTCTTCACGTCCTCCTTTTGCAGCACCACGGGCACCGGCACCACCATGGCGAATTCCTTCAGGTCGCCCCGGTAGTCGTTGAGCATCGAGATGGTGGTGCGGTCGCCGTCGCGCACCATGACCACCTTCGAGGCGTCGTTGAACAGGCTCGCATCGGCCTTGCCGACGTAGAAGCCGCAGAAAGCCTGGGCCGCGCCCGTAAAGGCGAGCGCCGCGCCCGCCGCTGCCGCCGTGAAATAATTCCATGTCATGTCCGCTCCTCGCTGGAAAAGGGTCGTTCCCCGTTGAACGAGGGGTGGCGCGAAAAGGGTTAAGCGAGGCGATGCCCGGACCGAAAGTGGTGGCGCACCTGCTGGCGCCGGACGGGGCGGTCCCGAACCATCCGCGCTGGCCGCTGCTGGTCTATCCGGCCGCGGTGCCGATCTCGGGATCGGACCCGGCCGCGGCGTTCGAGGAACTCTTCACCCGCAATCGCTGGCCGGCCGCGTGGCGCAACGGCGTCTATCCCTTCCACCACTTCCACAGCGACGGCCACGAGGCACTCGGCGTGTACAGTGGCGAGGTGACGGTGCAGTTCGGCGGCGACGCCGGGGTGGCGGTGACCGCCAAACCTGGCGACGTGATCGTGCTGCCGGCGGGCACCGCCCACAAGAAGCTTTCCTCGCGCGGCGCGCTTGGCATCGTGGGCGCCTACCCCGAGGGCCAGCACCCCGGCACCTGCGTGCCACCGCTCGCGCGCTTCAAGAACGCCGCGCAGGAAGTCGCGCGCGTGCCGCTCCCGGCCTGCGACCCGGTGTACGGGGCAAGCGGGCCGCTGTTCGACTTCTGGAAAAAGGGGTCAGGACCCTTTTCCGGAAAAGGGTCCTGACCCCTTTTCAGAGGAGGTCCTGCGTGCCGGAGGGCGCGGCGATGCCGAGGTGCCGGTAGGCGGTGAGGGTCGCCATGCGCCCGCGCGGCGTGCGCTGCAGGTAGCCGCTCTGGATGAGGAAGGGCTCGAGCACGTCCTCGATGGTGTCGGCCTCCTCGCCGATCGCGTGCGCGAGGTTTTCCAGCCCCACCGGACCGCCGGAGAACTTCT
Source organism: uncultured Enterobacteriaceae bacterium (assembly GCA_964627075.1). Lineage (GTDB taxonomy): Bacteria > Pseudomonadota > Gammaproteobacteria > Burkholderiales > SG8-39 > 2-02-FULL-66-14. Next base: position 40,109 of record CAZVHU010000002.1, read on the forward strand.
CGATCACCGCGAGCAGCAGCTTGCGGTCCATGAGATCGAGGCCCAACGCGTCCACGTCGAGCATCCTGAGCGCGGCGTCGGCGACCGCCTTGGTCACGCGGCCGTCCGCCTTCACCTGCGCGTAGTCGCGCACGCGGCGCAGGAGGCGATTGGCGATGCGCGGCGTGCCGCGCGAGCGGCCGGCGATCTCCGCGGCGCCCTCCTACACCAACGGCACGTCGAGCAGCTTCGCCGAGCGGCGAACGATCTTCGCCAGGTCCGCGACGTCGTAGAACTCCAGGCGCGCCACGATGCCGAATCGGTCGCGCAACGGGTTGGTCAGCATGCCGGCGCGCGTGGTCGCGCCGACGAGCGTGAAGGGCGGAAGATCCAGCTTGATCGAGCGCGCCGCAGGCCCCTCGCCGATCATGATGTCGATCTGGTAGTCCTCGAGCGCCGGGTAGAGGATCTCCTCGACCACCGGCGACAGGCGGTGGATCTCGTCGATGAAGAGCACGTCCCTCGGCTCGAGGTTGGTGAGGATCGCGGCGAGGTCCCCGGGCCGCTCGAGCACCGGCCCCGAGGTCTGCCGGAGGTTCACGCCCATTTCCTTCGCCACGATGTGCGCGAGCGTGGTCTTGCCCAGACCCGGGGGCCCGAAGAGCAGCACGTGGTCGAGCGCTTCCGCCCTCGCGCGCGCCGCCTGGATGAAGATCTCGAACTGGCCGCGCACCTTTTCCTGGCCGATGTACTCGGCGAGCGTCGCCGGGCGCAAGCTGCGCTCGAACTGCTCTTCCTGCGCCGAGGCAGGCTTTGCCGAAATCAGGCGATCGGTCTCGACGGCCATGGCCTTATCTTACTGGCTTGCAGTGGGATTGGAATACCAACGCCGCGGCCGCCGGGCGACTTGACCGATAACTTGACCGATACTTGACCCACGGCTAATATCGGCGGCGTGAGCTGCCGGCTGCTGTTCACCATCACGCCCGCGCTGCTTGCGCGCGTGGAGGCAGTTGCGGTGCTGCGCGAGCGCATCCAGGGCGCGACGGTGCAAGTGGCCTGGATTCCCGCGTTGCAGAAGGACACCCGCGCCCGGAACGCGCATTCGTCCACGGCGATCGAAGGCAACCCCCTCACTCTGGAGCAGGTGCGCGCCCTGGAGGAGGGTCGGCCGCTGACGGTGCCGACGCGCGCGCGCCGGGAGGTCGTCAATTACTTCGCGGCGCTGCGGCACATCGAGAAGCGCGCGACGAAGAAGCGGATTGTTCACGAGGACCTGCTCCGGCTGCACGCCATCATCGCCGGCGCGGCGATGGACCAGGGGGAGGCGGGCCGCTACCGGACGATCCGCGTCCGGGTCGGGCCCTACTTCCCGCCCCCGCCGGAAGAGGTTTCGGGACTGATGCTCGAGCTGCTCGAATGGTGGAACAACGAGTCGCGCGCCCTGTCGCCGGTCCTGAGTGCGGCGATCCTGCACTATCGCTTCGAGGCCATTCACCCGTTCGCGGACGGCAACGGCCGGACGGGCCGCGCGCTCGCCCTGTGGGAACTCTACCGGCGCGGGTTCGACATGCACCATATCTTTTCCGTGGACGAGTTCTACTGGGAGGACCGCCCACGCTACTACGCCGCGCTCCAGGCGGTGCGGCACCAGGGCGAGGATCTCACGTCCTGGCTCGAATACTGCGCTGAAGGGCTGCAATGGACTCTGGAACGGGTGTGGCAGCGCATCCAGCAGCTCACGGCGTCTCGCGGCCGCGCCCCATTGGTACTTCGGCCCAAGCAGGAACAGCTGCTGCAGTTGTTGCGGGCGCACGGCAGCCTCAGCCCGCGCGAGATCTGGAGCGGCCTCCAGGTTTCCAAGCAGGGGGCGATGGATCTGCTGCGACCGCTGCTCAAGGCAAGGCTGGTCAGGCGCGTGGGCACCCTGAAGAACGGACGCTACGTGCTCAGATGAGCGCGCGATCCGCTGATCAGCTTTTCGCCAGAGCCTTGAGCGCAGCGCGGATGCCCTCGGCCACCGCGATCCCCGGTGGCAATTGCTTCACCGCCGCGAGCGCCTCTTTCTCGCTGTAGCCGAGGCCGAGCAGCGCGTTGAGCACGTCGGTCGAGCTGCCCGCCACGGGCTTGGCGACGGCTTCTGCGAGCTTGCCCTTCAGCTCGAGCAGCAGCCGCTCGGCGGTCTTCTTGCCGATTCCCGGGATCTTGGTCAGGCGCCCGGCTTCCTGCAGCGCCACGGCCTGCGCGAGGTCGGCGACCGAAAGGCCCGAGAGCACGGCGAGCGCGGTGCGCGCGCCCACGCCCGAGATGCGGATGAGCTGCCGGAACGCCGCGCGCTCTTCCAGCGTCGCAAAGCCGTAGAGCACGTGCGCATCCTCGCGCACCACGAGGTGGGTGTGCAGCGTCACCGGCTCGCCCGTCGCAGGCAGGGCGTAGAAGGTGCTCATCGGAACATCGATCTCGTAGGCGACGCCCCCCACGTCCAGCAGCACCTGCGGCGGGTGCTTGGCGGCGAGCCTGCCGCTCAAGCGCCCGATCATACGAGCCGGCCGCGTTTCATGCGGAAGCCGCGCGTGGACAGGCGCCCGAGCGCGCCGCCGTGCGCGTGGCAGATGGCGCAGGCGAGCGCGTCCGCCGCATCGGGGCTCGGGCTCCCTGGCAGCGCGAGCAAGCGCCTTACCATGTCCTGGACCTGGTCTTTTTTCGCGTGGCCCTTGCCGACCACCGCCTGCTTCACCTGCAGCGCAGTGTACTCGGACACCGGCAGCCCGGCGAGCACGGCGGCGCAGATCGCGGTGCCGCGCGCCTGGCCGAGCGCGAGCGTGGACTGCGCGTTGACGTTGACGAACACCTTCTCGATCGCCACTTCGTGCGGGCGGTTCTCGGCGATCACCTCCCGCAGGCCCTCGAGGATCGTCGCGAGGCGCGCGGCGAGCTCGCCGCGCCCCGAGCGCACGCAGCCGCTCGTCAGGTACTGCAGCCGGTTGCCGGTCTTCTCTACGATCCCGAAGCCGGTGACCTGCAAGCCCGGGTCGATGCCGAGGATCCGGAGGCTTCTCACGCCTCGGCGATCGCCGCGGTGGTGTAGACGTCCTGCACGTCGTCCAGGCTCTCGAGCGCATCCAGCAGCCGGCGCATGCGCGCCGCGTCCTCGCCCGCGAGCTCGTTCTCGGTGGCGGGCTTCATGGTGATCTCGGCGGCGTCGGGCTTGAGGCCCGCTTTTTCCAATGCCGACTTCACCGCGTCGAAATCGGCGGGCGCGCTGATCACCTCGATCGAGCCGTCGTCGTTGGTCACGACGTCCTCGGCCCCGGCGTCGAGCGCGGCTTCCATGACCTTGTCCTCGCTCGCGCCCGGCGCGAACACGAACTGGCCGCAGTGCTTGAAAAGGAACGCCACCGCGCCGTCGGCGGCGAGGTTGCCGCCGTTCTTGGTGAAGGCGTGGCGCACTTCGGCCACCGTGCGCGTGCGATTGTCGGTGAGGCAGTCCACCATCACCGCCGCGCCGCCCGCGCCGTAGCCCTCGTAGCGCACTTCCTCGTAGGTCACCCCTTCCAGCTGGCCGGTGCCGCGCTTGATCGCGTTCTGCACGCTGTCCTTGGCCATGTTGGCCTCGCGCGCCTTGTCCATCGCGAGGCGCAGGCGCGCGTTGGTGCCGGGGTCGCCGCCGCCGAGCCTGGCCGCGACCGTGATCTCGCGGATCAGGCGCGTGAACACCTTGCCCTTCTTCGCATCCGCAGCCGCCTTGCGGTGCTTGATGTTCGCCCACTTGCTGTGACCTGCCATGTAATAATTTTACCGCCATGCCCGCCCCTCTCCTCGTCGCGAAGAACCAGAAGGCCGAGCTGCACCTGCTGCCCGCGCTCGCCAACCGCCACGGACTCGTCACCGGCGCCACCGGCACCGGCAAGACCGTCACCCTGCAGGCGCTCGCGCACGGCTTCAGCAACATCGGCGTGCCGGTGTTCCTCGCCGACGTGAAGGGCGACCTCGCCGGCATCTCGCAGGCCGGGGGCGACAACGCCAAGGTCGCCGAGCGCGCGAAGAGCCTCGGCATCGAGCTGAAGTACGAGGGCTGCCCGGTGGTGCTGTGGGACGTCTTCGGCAAGGGCGGCCATCCGGTGCGCGCCACGATCTCCGACATGGGGCCGCTGCTGCTCGCGAGAATGCTGGGGCTGAACGACACGCAGGAAGGGGTGCTGAACCTGGTGTTCAAGATCGCCGACGACTCGGGCCTGCTGCTCCTGGACATGAAGGACCTGAGGGCGATGCTGCAGCACGTGGCCGACAATGCCCCGAAGTTCACCACAGAGTACGGCAACGTCTCGGCGGCGTCGGTCGGCGCCATCCAGCGCGGCCTGCTCGCGCTCGAGAGCCAGGGCGCGGGCGAGTTCTTCGGCGAGCCCATGCTCGACATCGCCGACCTCATGCAGACCGCGAACGGCAAGGGTGTCGTGAACATCCTCGCCGCGGACAAGCTCATGCATTCGCCCAAACTCTACGCCACGTTCCTGCTGTGGATGCTGGCCGAGCTGTTCGAGAACCTGCCCGAGGTGGGCGACCCGGAGAAGCCGAAGCTCGTGTTCTTCTTCGACGAGGCGCATTTGCTGTTCGACGAGGCGCCCAAGGCGCTGCTGGAGAAGATCGAGCAGGTGGTGCGGCTCATACGCTCCAAGGGCGTGGGCGTGTACTTCGTGACGCAGAACCCGCTCGACATCCCCGAATCGGTGCTGGGGCAGCTGGGCAATCGGGTGCAGCACGCGCTGCGCGCCTTCACGCCCAGGGACCAGAAGGCGGTGAAGTCGGCCGCCGAGACCATGCGCCCCAACCCCAAGCTCAGGATCGAGCAGGCGATCACCGAGCTGGGCGTGGGCGAGGCGCTGGTGTCGCTGCTCGACGAGAAGGGCCGCCCCGGCATCACCGAGCGCGCCTTTGTCGTAGCGCCGGGCTCCAAGCTCGGCCCGATATCGGACGCAGAGCGGCAACAGCTGATCGCCGGCTCGGCGATCGCCGGCCATTACGAGAAGAAGGTGGACCGCGAGTCGGCCTACGAGAAGCTCAAGGCGCGCACCGCCGAGATGCAGGCCCAGGCGCCGGAAGCGAAACCCGCTTCGGGCGGCGCGGGCAGCGTGTTGTCGGACGTTATCTTCGGCAAGACCGGCCCCCGCGGCGGCAAGCAGTCCAAGGGCATCCTGGAGTCAGCCGCGCAGAGTGCCGCGCGCGCCATCGGCTCGGAACTGGGGCGCCAGGTGCTGCGCGGCGTGCTCGGCTCGATCCTGGGCAAGAAGCGCTAGTTGACTGCGGCGAGCCTGCTCGACTTCCTCGGGCTGGAATGCGTGAGCGCGAGGCTCGGGCGGCTCATCATGTTCCTCTACCCGACGCTGGTCGTGATCCTGCCGGCGGTGTTCCTCGCCAAGCCGGCGACGCGGCGCGAGATTGCGGCGCTCGAGCTGCCCACGGCACTCTGGTGGTGTGCGATCCTGCTTGCGATCGCGTGCACCGCGCTGCCCGTGTTCCTCGTCGTCGAGGCGCTCAAGCGCATCGGCGCCAACCACCTCGCGCTCACCGGCGCGCTCGTCATCTCCGGAGTGCTTCTCTTCACGCTGGAAAGGAACTGAACATGGATCTGGGAATTCGAGGCAGGAACGCCATCGTGTGCGCCGCTTCCAAGGGCCTTGGCAAGGGTTGCGCGATGTCGCTCGCGCGCGAGGGCGTCAACGTGGTGATCACCGCGCGCGGCCGCGAGGCGCTCGAGGCGACCGCCGAGGAAATCCGCAAGGCGACCGGCGCGAAGGTAGTCACCGTCGCGGGAGACATCGCCACGCCCGAGGGTCGGGCGGCGGCGCTCGCCGCCTGCCCCGCGCCGGACATCCTCGTCAACAACGCCGGCGGGCCGCCGCCGGGAGACTTCCGCAACTGGTCGCGCGAGGACTGGCTGAAGGCGCTCGACGCCAACATGCTCACCCCCATCGAGCTCATCAAGGCGACGCTCGACGGCATGATCGCGCGCAAGTTCGGCCGCATTGTCAACATCACCTCGAGCGCGGTGAAGTCGCCGATCGCGGAGCTGGGGCTTTCCAATGGCGCGCGCACGGGCTTGACCGGCTTCGTCGCCGGGATCTCGCGCCGCTGCGCGCAGCACAACGTCACCATCAACAACCTGCTGCCCGGGCGCTTCTGGACGGACCGCCTCAAGTCGAACACCGAGCACAACGCCAGGCAGCAAGGCAAGACGTTCGAGGAAGTGAAGGCTGCGCTGGAAAAAACGATCCCCGCGGCGCGCTTCGGCACGCCGGAGGAGTTCGGCGACGCCTGCGCGTACCTGTGCAGCGCGCAGGCCTCCTACGTCACCGGCCAGAACTTCCTGATCGACGGCGGCGCCTTCCCCGGCACGTTCTAGCGCCGGGGCGAGGGCTCGAAGAAGCCCTGCCAGCGCTGCGCGAAGTCGGTGCCGGCCGTTCCGGCGGCGCCCGAGGGCGCGGCGAACTGCTGCCAAGTCTCCACGAACGCCCGGCCGCCCACGCCGCCGGCGGCAATCGGTTGCGGCGGGTAGGCCGGGGTGGCGGGAACCACGTATGGCGCAGTCGCGGCGTGGCCGATGAGCCCGCCGAGGAGCGCCCCGGCGACCATCGGCCCGGGACCGGCGCCCGCGAGCGCGCCTGCCATCGCGCCGATGGCCGCCCCTGCCGGCCAGGCCGACGCGGGATAAGCCGCAGGGTAGTAGGCGACGCCGCCTGAAGGCAGGTAGTACGGTGCAGCGGGATATGGCGCGTACTGCGCGCAGACCTGGTTGGAGAGCAACGCCAGGCTTGCCGCGAGCGCGAAGCGGGACTTCCTGGTCCTGGGTAGCGAGTTCATGCGGGCCTCCTTGGCGGTCGTCACGGCCCCATCCATAGCACCCGCGGACTTACGGATGAGTTACCTGCACATTGCGGACCGGCTTGCCCCGAAGGGCGGCGCGCGTCCCGGCGCCGGCACCCTCAGCAGGGCGTCGCCACGGCCTCGCGCGCCATGCGCTCCAGGACCGGCACGAAATCCGACAACCCGGGCGTGGCCTTGCCGGGCACTTTCGCGAGGTCGTCCCAGCGTCGCAGCCGCACGGCGTCCCAGCAGTACGGGTGCGACAGGAAGCGCTCTGCCGTGACGATGTTCAATTTCCCGCCCTGCAGCTCCAGACTGCGTTTGGAGGCGGTCGAGAGGCCTTCCCAGTAGGCGCCCTCGGCGTAGCACAGATAGCGCTTGGCATCGACGTGCAGCCGGACCGGCTCCAGAACGCTGTTCGGAAAAGTGCGCCTCAAGTACGGTACCGCGAGGTACTGGTGCACGTCGTCGATCTCGCTGCCGCCGTGCCGCGGCGGCGGGGCGACAAGGTGCCCGATGTCATGCAGCAGGCACGCCGCCAACAGCGCGTCGGCGGCGCCGGCTTCGGCGGCGAGCGCCGCGCACTGCAGCGCATGCCCGAGCTGGCTGACGGCTTCGCCGCCGTACATCGCGGCGCCGCGGGTCTCGTACAGCTTGATGATCTCGTCGATTCCGAACGCCATGCTGCCTCCTATATGAAGCGCTTGCGGATTTCAGCGGACAGCAGGTCCACTGCGCTCACCGTCAAAATGATGATCACCAGCACGGCGGAGGTTTCCGCGTAGTAAAAGCCGCGGATGACCTCCCACAGCACCACGCCGATGCCGCCTGCGCCGACCATGCCGACGACCGACGCCGAGCGAACGTTGGCCTCGAAGCGATAAAGCGAATACGAGATCCACAGCGGCATCACCTGCGGCACGATGCCGTAGACGATCTCGTCCAGCTTGCTCGCGCCAGTGGCGCGTATGCCTTCTACCGGCTGCGGGTCGATTGCCTCGATCGCCTCGGAAAACAGCTTTGCGAGCGTGCCGGTGGTGTGCACCCAGAGCGCCAGCACCCCGGCGAAAGGGCCCAGGCCGACTGCGACCACGAATAGCATCGCGAACACCATCTCGTTGATGGCGCGAAACGCGTCCAGCACACGCCGCACCGGCTGGTGGATCCACCACGGCGCGACGTTCGACGCGGCGAGCAGCCCACAGGGCACTGCGCAGGCCACCGCGAGCGCGGTGCCCCACACCGCGATCTGCAGCGTCACCAGCATCTCCCGCAGGTAGATGCGCCACTCGCGGAAGCTCGGCGGGAAGAAGTCGGCCAGGTACCTGGCCATGTTGCCCGAGTCGCGCGCCAGCTCCAGGGGCCGCATGTCGGCCCCATGCCAGGAGGCGGCCAGCAGGCCGAGCACCGCACCCCAGGCGAGCAACGCCCCAAGTGAGCGCCTGGGCAGCGCCGCGGGGGGATGCTGTGCGAGGGTTGCGGACCGGCTCATTGGACGGAAAAAAGCCGCGGCCCGAAGGCCGCCACAAGGGAGGAGCCGTGTCAGCGCTTGAGTGCCGCCATCTGGGTGCCGAGCTCGGCGAGCTTGCGCTCGATCTCCTCGAGCTTCGCCTGTTTCTCGCCGGCCGGCAGCGCCGTGTCCTTCTCCAGCGCGAGCTTCTGCTTGAACAGCTCGAGCTGCCGTATCGGCAGCAGCTGGTTGTTGTCGGAAGCCTGGAAGCCGGAAATGCCGATCTTCCTCAGCGCTGCGCGCTCGCGCTCGTCCCTTCCGTAGGTGACGAAGAAGTCCTTGATTCTCGCCTTGAGCTGGGGATCGAGGTCCTTGCGGTAGATCATCGGATCGGACGGGATCAGCGGCGACTTCCAGATCACCTTGATGTCCTTCGCCTTCTCGGGCTGGCGGCGCCCGAACTTCTCGTAGCTCTCGTTGTTGTTGGTCGCCACGTCGACCTGCTTGTTGGCCACCGCGATCAGGTTGGTCTCGTGGTTCGCGGTGCGCATGGTCTTGAACGAGCTCTTGGGATCCATGCCGTGCAAGGCCATGGCGAAGTAGCCCGGCACGAGGAAGCCCGAGGTCGAGTTGGGATCGCCGTAGCCGAGGTTCAGGCTCTTCGCCTGGCGCTTCACGTCCTCGATCGAGTTGAGGGGGCTGTCGCGGTGCACGATCAGGAACGACCAGTAGCCCGGGCTGCCGTCCTCGGCGATCTGCTGCGCGAACACCTCGCCGCCGGAGCGATCGACCGCCTCCATGCCGGACTTGTTGCCGAACCAGGCCACGTGCACCTTGTTGAAGCGCATGCCCTCGATGATGCCGCCGTAGTCGGGCGCGAAGAACCCGTTGACCTTCATGCCGAGGTGTTTCTGCATGTCCTGCAGAAGAACGCCCCAGTCCTGCTTCAGGTTCTGCGTCGACTCGGTGGAGATGATGCCGAAGTTGATCTCGGCGAGCCGCTCCGCGCCCGCGGGATGCGCGACCGCTGCGGCCAGCGCCAGTGTTACCGTCAGTTTCCTGAGCATGTGTGCCTCCTTTCGGTTGGGTTTAGGCGGCCTGCGCCGCGCGTATCGATTCGCGCCCCCGCTCGGCATGCGCCGCGACCGCGGCGTCGGCCTCGCCGGTGGCAGCGCCGGAACCTTGCCGCGCGCCGAGCACCGAGATGTGATCGGGAAGCGCGAGAATCTCGTCCGCCTCGGCGCCGTAGAGCTCGCGCAGCAGCGCCGAGGTCAGCTCGCCGGACGGCCCGTCATACACCACGCGGCCGTGGCGCAGCGCCACGGTGCGCGGGCAGTACCTCAAGGCGACATTGACCTGGTGCAGCGACACCAGCACCGTGCAGCGGTCCTCGCGATTGATCGTCGCGAGGATTTCCATGACCTTGCGTGAAGACTCCGGGTCCAGCGAAGCGATCGGCTCGTCGGCAAGCAAGATGCGCGCCCGCTGCACGAGCGCGCGCGCGATCGCGCCGCGCTGCTGCTGGCCGCCGGAAAGCGTGGAGGCGCGTTGCGCCGCGTGGTCCACCATGCCGACGCGCGCAAGCGCCTCGAGCCCGGCGCGCATCTCCTCGCGTGAGAACCAGCGCGCCACGCTCCGCCAGGCGGACATGCGGTGCAGCATCCCGGTCATGACATTGACGATGAGCGGCAGCCGACCCACGAGGTTGAACTGCTGGAACACGAAGCCGATTCCGGCGCGAACCCTGCGGATGTCGCGCGCCGGTCGCCCGCCGCGCTGCACCAGGCGGCCGTGCGCCAGCACTTCGCCGCTGCCGGCATCGCCGCACACCAAGCCCGCGAGATGGCGAAGCAGCGTGGACTTGCCCGAGCCGGAGGCGCCGATCAGTGCCACCATCTCGCCGGGCATGACTTCGAGATTGACCGCCTCGAGTGCGCGCCGCGCGCCGAAGGTCTTGCTCAGTCCGGTGATGCGGATCGCGGGCTGCATAAAGACGGTTGACGCGGCGCAGTCTAGGCAGAGCAGGTTACGCTCTGAAGACAGCTCACACGATGCGCTGGCCGGCCCTCCAGACTGCCCGCACCACGGGATGGCCGTCGAGCAGATGCACGCGCACCAGGTCGGCGCGCAGGCCCGCTGCGATCTCGCCACGGTCGGCGAGGCCGGCGGCGCGCGCGGGATTCGTGCTCACCGTCGCGACCGCCTGCGCGACGTCAAAGCCGGCCACCGACACCAGGCGGAACGCCGCCATCAGCAGGCTCGCGGGGACGTAGTCCGAGGACAGCGAGTCGAGCAGCCCCTGCCGTGCCAGCTCGGCGGCGGCGACGTTACCCGAATGGGATCCGCCGCGCACCACGTTGGGCGCGCCCATGACGATCGCCATGCCGGCGCCGCGCGCGGCACGCGCCGCCTCGAGCCGCGTCGGGAACTCGGAGATGAGGGCGCCTTCAGCGCGCGCCTGCGCGACGTGCGCTGCATGCGTGTCGTCGTGGCTCGCGAGCGCGATCCCGTGCGCGCGGGCGTAGGCCACAAAGTAGCCCCGGTTCGGAATTGCATTGCGCTCCTGCAGGTCGCAAGAATCCGCGACGGAGCGCGCGAATTTCTCCGCCGACCAGCCCTTCTTGCCGCAGTAGTAGACGCGCGCCTGTTCGATGTCTTCCCATTGGCGCTGCCCCGGCGTGTGATCCATGAGGGAGATCAGACCGACCAGCGGATGCCCGGCGAATGGCTCGAAAAGCGTTCGCGTGTTCGGCGCGGGCAGCTCGACTCGGATGTGCAGCCGGTGCTCGGCGCGCAGCATCCCCCCGCACGACGCATGCCTGATCGCTTCCAGCACCGGCCCCAGGTCCTGGCCGCGCATCGCGTCGGGATCGGCGTCGCCGACGCCGAGCGCGTCGTACACGGTGGTGATGCCGGCCGCGGCGATCTCGGCGTCGTGGCTCAGGAGAGCCGGCAGCTCCGGCCAGCGCACCATGGGGCGCGGCATCAGGTGGCGCTCGAAATTGTCGGTGTGCAGTTCGACCAACCCCGGGATCAGGAAGTCACCCTCCAGGTCGATGCTGCCCGCGACCCCGGTCGCGCCCGCGTGCACGCTCGCGATGCGCCCATCGCGCAGCGCGACCGAGCCGTGCACGGTCTCCCCGCCGGTCACCACCTGCGCGTTGGCGAGCACCGTCTCGGCGCTCATGCGAACGCCTCCATGTCGAGCACCTGGGTCGCAACCGCGTCACGCACCGCGCGGTCGTGGAAGATTCCCACGATCGCCGCGCCCGCCTCGCGCGCTTCGTTGATCATCACCGAGACGGTGGCGCGGTTCTCCGCGTCGAGCGCCGCGGTCGGCTCGTCGAGCAGCAGCACCGGGCGCGCGCGCACCAGCCCCCGCGCGAGGTTGACGCGCTGCTGCTCACCACCCGAGAAAGTCGCGGGCGCGACGCTCCACAGCCGCATGGGAATGCGAAGGCGCAGCAGCAGCTGCTCGGCGGCGTGGCGCGCGGCCTCCACTGCGGCGCGGTCTCCGTCCTCGCCCTCGAGCAGGGGCTCGGCCACCACCTGCAGCGCCGGCACGCGCGGCACGACGCGCAGGAACTGGCTCACGTAGCCGACCGCTTCACGGCGCATGCGCAGCAGCGCCTGAGGCGCGGCGCTGGTCACCTCGGTGTCGCCGATCGTGATCGTGCCGGCGCTGGCGCGGTAGTTCGCATAAAGGCACTTGAGCAGCGTGCTCTTGCCGCATCCGGAGCGGCCGTCGAGCGCCAGGCACTCGCCCGGCCGCACCTCGAAGGACACGTTCTCCAGCACGCGCAGCTCGACACCGCCCTGTTGGTGCAGCACAAAGGACTTGGCGAGTCCGCGCACCCGGATGCCTGGATGCGTCATGGCTGCAGCACCGCCGAGACGAGCAGCTGGCTGTAGGGATGCTGCGGGTCGTCGAGCACCTGGTCGGTGAGGCCTTGCTCGACGGCCCGGCCGTCCTTCATGACGAGCATGCGCTGCGCCAGAAGGCGCGCCACCGCGAGATCGTGCGTGACCACGACCGCCGCGAGGCCAAGCTCGCGCGTCAAGGTGCGCAGCAGATCCAACAGGCGCGCCTGCACCGAGACGTCCAGCCCCGCCGTGGGCTCGTCCATGAACACCAGCCGCGGCCGCGTCACGAGGTTGCGCGCGATCTGCAGCCGCTGCCGCATGCCCCCGGAGAAGGTGTGCGGCGCGTCGTCGATCCGCGATGCGTCGACTTCCACCCGCGCAAGCCATTCGCAGGCTTCGCTGCGGATGCGCCCGTAGTTGCGCGCCCCCAAGGCCATCAGGCGCTCGCCCACGTTGGCCCCCGCCGAGACCTGCATGCGCAGTCCCTGGTCCGGGTGCTGGTGCACATAGCCCCAGTCGGTGCGCGCCAGCATCCGGCGCTCCGCCTCGGGCATCGCGTGGACGTCCTTCATTCCCTCATGCCGCGTCCGGTACCGCACGCTGCCGGCGTCGGGCCGCGTGCGGCCGCACAGGCAGTCGAGCAGCGTCGTCTTGCCGGAGCCGGACTCGCCCACCACGGCGAGCACCTCGCCAGGCCAGAGCTCCAGCGACACCGCGTCCACGGCGACGCGCGTCGCATAGCGCCTGGTCACGCCGCAGGCGCTCAGGATCGGGCCCTCGACAGCCTGCACGCTCACTCGACCAGCCCCCGTGCGCGGCGCCCGCCGCAGTAGTCGGTATCCGAGCACACGAACATTCGGCCACCCTGGTCGTCGGTGACGACCTCGTCGAGAAAGCTCGTGCGCGAGCCGCACAGCGCGCAGGCGCTCGACCACCTCTGCGCCTCGAACGGGTGGTCCTCGAATGCAAGGCTTTCGACCGGGGTGTAGGGGGGCAGCGCGTAGATGCGCTTCTCGCGACCCGCGCCAAAGAGTTGCAGCGCCGGGTTGAGGTGCAGCTTCGGGTTGTCGAACTTGGGAATCGGCGATGGCGCCATCAGGTAGCGGCCGTTCACCAGCACCGGGTAGTCGTAGCTTGCGGCGATGCGGCCGAAGCGCGCGATGTCCTCATAGAGCTTGACGTGCATCAGGCCGTACTCGGCGAGCGCGTGCAGGCGCCGCGTTTCGGCCTCGCGCGGCTCCAGGCGCTGCAGCGGCTCGGGAACCGGCACCTGGTACACGATGATCTGCCCTTCCCGGAGCGGCGTTTCCGGAATGCGGTGCCGTGTCTGGATGATGCTCGCCTCGGTGGTGCGCTCCGTGGTGGCGACGCCGGTGCAGCGCCGGAAGAAGCGCCGGATGTTGACCGCGTTCACCGTGTCGTCGGCGCCCTGGTCAATCACCTTGAGCACGTCGCCGGGACCGATGATCGACGCGGTCACCTGGATGCCGCCGGTGCCCCAGCCGTAAGGCAACGGCATCTCGCGGGAGCCGAAAGGCACCTGGTACCCGGGGATCGCCACGGCCTTGAGGATCGCCCGCCGGATCATGCGCTTGCTGCGCTCGTCGAGAAATCCGAAGTTGTAGTGGCGGTCGCGTGCGGCGGCCGGATTCGCGGCCGCGAGCGCAGCCGGGGCATTCATGCGGCCTCCGTCGCGGGGCGCCCTGCGCCAGCGCGCAGCTTGCGCACCAACTCGAGCTCGGACTGGAAATCGACGTAGTGCGGCAGCTTCAGGTGCTGCACGAAGCCCGATGCCTCCAGGCTGTCCGAATGCGACAGCACGAACTCCGCCATCTGCGCCGGCGATTCGACGCGCTCGCCCAGCTCCTCGGCGCGCAGCGCGCGATCCACCAGCGCCATCGCCATCGCCTTTCTCTCGCTGTGCCCGAACGCGAGGCCGTAGCCGCGGGTGAACTGCGCCGGCTCGCTTTTCGAGCCCGCGAACTGGTTCAGCATCTGGCATTCGGTAAGCGCGATCTCTCCGATCACCACGGCAAGCCCGAGCTCCTCTGCGACCAGCTCGACTTCGACCACGCCGAAGCGGATCTCGCCGGCAAACGGATGGCTGTGCGCGTAGCCGCGCTGGGTCGAGTAGCCCATCGCCAGCAGGAAGCCCTCGTCGCCGCGCGCGAGGTTCTGCAG
>CAZVHU010000003.1:0-53780 GCA_964627075.1 uncultured Enterobacteriaceae bacterium
CAAGGGCATGTTCGAGTTCATGATCCTGCAGGTGATCGCGATCACGCTGATCGTGGTTTTCCCTGCAATAGCCACCAAGTTCCCGGAGCAGCTGCAGGCCGAGTCGCGCGCCATCAAGACCGAGGAGGTGGACGACAGCCAGAACCGGCTGGAGGAAGACCCCGCCAAGGCGATGCAGGAGAAAGCCGAGGACGACGCGGAGGGCGGGCAGGACAAGGAGGAGGAGAAGGGCGACGCGCTGGAAAAGGACGAACTGAAAGCGAAGCCCGCGGCGAAGAAGTAGGGAGAGCGCCGCATGGCGCATCGACGCCGGGTGCCGCCCGGCGTATTTTTGAAAGGGGGGCTCCGGCAAATCGCCTCTGCGCCCCTTCAGATCCCTCCGCACCGATGGTTTACGACTTCGACGAGGTTATCGACCGCCACGGCACGTGGAGCCTGCGCTGGGACAAGTACCCGCGCGGGGTGATCCCGCTGTGGGTGGCGGACACTGATTTCCGCGTGCCGCCTCCGGTCGAGGCGGCGATCCAGCGGCGCCTGCGCCACGGCGTGCTCGGCTACAGCGTGCCGCCCGCGGAGCTGCGCGAGGCGGTGGTCGAGCGCATGGCGCGCCTCTACCGCTGGAGGGTCGAGCCCGACTGGGTGGCGATCATTCCCGGCGTGGTGCCGGGATTGCACCTCGCCGCGCGGCACCTGATGCGCGGCGACCAGCATGCGCTCCTGCCCACGCCGGTCTACCACCACTTCAAGCGCGCGCTCGAACTGGCGCAGCGTGCGCACGGCGAGGCGCCGCTGGTGCTGCAGGGCGGGCGCTGGGTATTCGACGAGGAGCGGCTCGCGGCGCTCGTGCGCCCGCAATCCCGGCTGCTGTTCCTCTGCAACCCGCAGAACCCGGGCGGCACCATCTTCCGCGAGGACGAGCTGCGGCGCCTCGCCGAGCTCGCGCTGCGCCACGATCTCGTCATCTGCTCGGACGACATCCACGCCGACCTGCTGCTCGATGCGGGCAAGCCGCATATCCCGATCGCGAGCCTATCGCCCGAGGTGTGCCGCAGGTCCGTCACGCTGATTTCGCCCAACAAGGCCTTCAATTTCCCCGGCACGGGCTGCGGCTTCGCGATCATCGAGGACCCGGAGCTGCGCCGCGCCTTCATGCGGGACGACCACGCCACCGTGCACGATCCGGCGGTGTTCGCCTACGACGCGACGCTCGCGGCCTGGCGCGAGTGCGACGAATGGCTCGAGGCGCAGCTCGATTATCTGCGCGGAAACCGGGACTTCCTCGAGCGCGAGATCGCGGCGACGCCGGGCCTGGCGATGGCGCACGTCGAGGCGACCTACCTCGCGTGGATCGACTGCTCGGGGCTCGGCGTGCCCGACCCCCAGGCATATTTCCTCGAGCGCGGCGTGGCCCTGTCGCCGGGCGCGCAGTTCGGCGACGCGCGCTTCGTGCGCCTCAACTTCGGCACCCGGCGCGCGCTGCTCGCCGAGGCGCTCGCCCGCATGCGGGGCCGCCGACCCCCCCGAGCGTAAAGGCGCGATCGTGATCGGCGGAAAAAGCGAAGACGACGAGCTGTTCGGGCTGTTCGCGATGGCCGCGAAGGTGCTGACGCGTTCCGGTGACCCGGGCGCGTTTCTCGACTGGATCGCGCGGCACGGACCGAGTTTCGCCCCCGGTTTGGCGCGCGCCATCGACCCGCGCACGGGGCCTCCCGGGCTCGCCTTCCGGGCGATGGGAGTCGCGATCTACGGCGCGATGCCGTTGCCTGAAGCGGGCTTTCAATGTCGGCGGCTTCCCGAGCCGGGCAGAAACGCGCCCTGCCTGTGCGGCTCCGGACGCAAATACAAGCATTGCTGCCTTCGCCTGCACGGCATTCTCGATCTCGCCGGCTACAACATGCTGCGCCACATCCTCGACAGCACGCCGAAAAAGCGCTTTGCCGAGCTGCCGGGGAGCCGAGTGGATCCTCTGGCGGTGTGGGACACGGCGCGGCAATGGCATGACGAGGGCGACGACGAGCGCGCCGCGGCACTGCTCGAGCCCTGGTTCGCTGGCGATGGGGCGCTCGCCGCGCCGCTCGAGCCGCTTTTCGACCAGTTGATGGATTGCTACCTTGCGCTGGGCCAGGAGCGCAAGCGCACGCGGCTGCTCGCCGGCGCGCTCGCGCGCGGCGACCGCGTCATGCGGGTTTCCGCTTTGCAGCGCCGAGCGACGATCCTCGCCGACCGGGGCGACCTCGATGGCGCGTGGCGCAGCTTCGGCGAGGCGCAGCGCGAGGACCCCGAGGATCCGAGCCTGGCGACGCTCGAGATCACCCTGCTGGTGTCGCGCGGCAAGATTGAGCAGGCGCGGGAGCGCGCGCGGTTCTGGATCGCGCGCCTGGAGCGCAGGCGCGATCCCGCCCTCGCGGACCTGATCGGCCTGCTGCGCAAGGTTCACGCCGATCCTGACGCTGCGATAGGCGAGGTGGACGCGAAGCGCTTTCCCGGCCTCGAGCGGCTCGCCACGCTCGCCGCCGCGGCGCCCGCGCCGCAAGCGCGCTACGCCATAGCGGACCGCGGCGAGGCCGGTCGCGTACTCGAGCCCCAGGAAGCCCTGAAGCAGGCCGAGGCGGGCTGGCGCGAGGCGTTTCCACAAACGAAGCCCGGCCTGACCGCGACCCAGCATGGTTTTGCCGGCATGTGGCACGAGCCCGGGTCCTGGCTTGGTTTTCTGGAGCGCAATCCTCTTGCCTGGCAGAGCTTCGACGTGCTCGATGACCTCGCGATGGCCGTCGAGGCGCTGCCAACCATAGGCTCGCATGCGACGCTGCTCGGGCCGCTGCTCGAGAGAGGTGCCGAACTGCTTGAGGCAAACCTTGCTGCTGCGCCGCCGGGCAACGGCACGCTGCAATGGGGCTGGGTCGAGAACCGCCCGGCGCTGCGCATGCTGGCGCATCTCGCCTGTCGGGCGGCGGCGGACGTGGACCGGGGCGCATCGGGCGAGCGCTTCACCGCGCTCGCTGAGCGGCTGATCGCGCTCAACCCGGCGGACAACCATTTCATGCGCGAGTCGCTCACGCGCGACTACCTCGTGCGCGGCTCGCCGGACAAGGCCCTGGCGCTCGCCGAGCGCTATCCTCACGATTTTTGCGGCCCCGCCCTGAACCGCATCCTCGCCCTGGTCCGGCTCGGCCGCCGCGGGGACGCGCTCGTCGCGTTGCGCGAAGCGGCGAACGAGCACCGCGTAGCGCTCGAAATGCTGCTCGCCCAGGCGCCCGCGCGTCCGAAGCCCGACCCCAGCCTGGGCGTGATGGTGGGCGGCAAGGAAGAGGCCTGGGAATATCGCGCGGCGCACCGCGCGCTCTGGGAGCGCGACGGCGCGCTCGACTGGCTGCGGGCGGCCTGGGGCGAGGTGCGCAAAACGCTTCGGCCCGGGTAGCGCGCCTGTACTGGCGCCATGGACCAGTCTTGCCGCGATGAAGCGAGCGCTCGAGATCCTGTTCGAGCTTGAGCGCGCGGGCGTCGCAAGCCGCCATGCGATCGGCGGCGCGGTGGGTGCTACGTTCTACGTCTAGCCGCTCCTCACTTTCGATCTGGTTGTTTTCGTGCTGCTCCCTCGGACCGCGGGCGGCTTGCTTACGCTGACGCCGCTCTACGAGGCGCTGCGCGCCCGAGGCTACGCGGAGGAAGGCGAATACGTGAACATCGAGGGCGTGTCGGTGCAGTTCCTTCCGGCCTACAACGCGCTCTTCGAAGAGGCCCTGAACGAAGCACGCGAAGTCCCGTACGATGACGTGCAGGCGCGGGTGCTTCGCGCCGAGCATCTCGTGGCAATTTGCGTGCAGACCGGCCGGCCGAAGGACCGGGAGCGCGTGCGGCTGATGCGGGAACAGGCGGTGCTCGATGCGAGCTATCTCGCCGCAGTGCTTGCGCGTCACGGCCTGACCGACAAGTGGCGGCAGTGGAGCTGATGGCTCCGGAGATCCTGCGGCTGTTCGCGGCCAAGGAGGCCCGCCGCCAGCGGCTCGCGCGGTTGCCCTACGCCGAGAAGGTCAAGCTGGTGGTACAGCTCCAGAAGATGGCCGCGCCGCTGCTGCGCCAACGCGGCAGGCAGGTCCGCGTCTGGCGTCTCTAGAGCAGCCGAACGAGGCCCGGATTTACGAGGGAGACGGCCCCCGTACACCGTTGCACAGCTTGTCGGCGGCCTCCAGGATCCGCTCCAGGTGCGGGTCCCGCACGCCGAGCTGCGCCATGTGCAGAATGGTGTTGCGGATGTATTCCATGCAGGGGCCGCGCTCGCCGATACCCTGCGCCACCAGCCGCGCGCGCCCGTGCAGGTCCAGTTCACCCGCGAACTGGCGGTGCCGGGGGTCGGCGAC
Organism: uncultured Enterobacteriaceae bacterium; assembly: GCA_964627075.1. Classification (GTDB taxonomy): domain Bacteria; phylum Pseudomonadota; class Gammaproteobacteria; order Burkholderiales; family SG8-39; genus 2-02-FULL-66-14. The sequence continues at coordinate 4,359 of CAZVHU010000003.1, forward strand.
GAAGGCAAGCGCCCTCACGCGCCGGCCGCGCGAAAGCGTCACCGGCACCAGGCGCGGCCAGTACACGCGGTTCAGCATCTCGCGCTTCCAAAGCGCCTGCAGGACGCGGCGCGCGCGGGAGGCCGGCACGCGGAACGCCATGCCCCAGCACGAGCCGCCGCGGCACAGCCCCATCACCAAGCCCGGGCGCCTCGGCGTGCCGCGGTAGCGGTGCGACAGGATGCACAGCGCGCGGTGGTAGCCGCGCAGCCGCCCGGCCGAGCGCTCCGCATAGCGAAAACCCGGCGACCACATGAGCGAGCCGTAGCCGAACACCCACAGGTCGCCGCGCGGCAGCTGCTGGGCGAACTCGGCAAGATCCATCAGGCGGCGTTTCGCATGGCGCGTTGGGCGCGCATTATAGAATCGCCGCGGGGAGTTCTCGTTGAGCACGGAAATCCGCCGGCCGCCGATCGTCGGCCGCTACACCGCCGCCGAGCTCGCGCTCGCCGCGCGCAACAGCGGCATGCCGCTCGAGGCGCTGCGCTACGACGTCACCCCCGCCGGCCTGCACTACCTGCTGATCCACTTTGACATTCCGGCGGCCGATGCCGCGACCTGGCGGCTGGAGATCGGCGGGCTGGTCGAGCGGCCGCTCGCCTTGTCGCTCGAGGAACTGAAGAAAAAGCCCGCAAAGACGCTGCGCGTCACCATGGAGTGCGCGGGCAACGGCCGCGGCCAGATGTCGCCGCGCTATCCCTCGATGCCATGGCTGGAGGAGGGCGTCTCGACCGCGAAGTGGACCGGGGTGCCGCTCGCAGCGCTGCTTGCCGAGGCGCGGCTCAGGCCCGGCGCGAGGGAGATCGTGTTCAGCGGAGCCGACTGCGGCACCGACCGCGGCATCGAGCACGCCTTCGAGCGGAGCCTGCCGGTGGCGGAAGCGTCGGGCGAGGACGTGCTTGTAGCCTGGGCGATGAACGGCCAGCCGCTGCTGCCGCAGCACGGCGCGCCCCTGAGGCTCGTCGTTCCGCGCTGGTACGGCATGGCGAGCGTGAAGTGGCTGGCGCGGATCGAGGCGATCGACCGAGCCTTCGAGGGTGTGCAGCAGGCGCTTTCGTATCATTTCCGCAGCGCGCCGGGCGAGCGGGGAGTGCCGTGCAAGCTGATGCGCGTCAATTCGCTCATGGCGCCCCCCGGGAACCCCGATTTCTACACGCGCGAGCGCAGGATGAAGCCGGGGCGCACCGAGATCCGCGGCCGCGCCTGGTCGGGCGAGGGCGCGATCCGGCGGGTCGAATTCGCGGTGGACGGCGCCTGGCGCGATGCCGAGCTCGATCCCGTGCAAGGCGCGCTCGCCTGGCGCGGCTGGCGCGCCGCTTGGGACGCAGCGCCGGGCGAGCACGAGCTCGCCTGCCGCGCCACCGACACCGCCGGCAACGTGCAGCCGATGGAGCCCATTTGGGACGCGACCGGCTTCGGCAACAACGCCGTGCAGCGCGTGCAGGTGAGCGTGGCATGACGCAGACGACGAGCGTGGATTGGCCGGGCGAGGTCCATCGCGTGCTGCGGGCAAGCGGCGTGCGCGTCGTCGGCTACGTGCCGGACGCTGGCCACAAGCGCCTGATCGAGCTTTGCCGCGCCGACCGGGCGATGCGCGCGGTGGCGCTCACCACGGAAGAAGAAGGCATCGGGCTTGCGGCCGGGGCGTGGCTCGGCGGGAAGAGGACGGCGCTCCTCATGCAATCGAGCGGCGCGGGCAACTGCATCAACGCGCTCGGCATGACGCGCGAGTGCCGCTTTCCGCTCGTGATGCTGGTCACCATGCGCGGCGAATTCGGGGAGTTCAATCCCTGGCAGGTGCCGATGGGGCAGGCGACCTGGGCAACGCTCTCCGCGATGGGCGTCGTGGTGCAGGAGGCGTCGCGCGCCGGGGACGTAGCGCCGGCGGTGGACGCGGCGGCGCGCCTCGCCTTCGGCAGCTACGCGGCGGTCGCGGTGCTGGTATCGCAGCGCGTGATCGGCATCAAGAGCTTCCAGGAGCAGGCCGCGCAATGACGCTCGGGCGCCGCGAAGTGGTGAAGATGCTGCTTGCGGACCGCGGCGAGCTGCTCGTGGTCGCGGGGCTTGGCTCGACTTCGTGGGATTGCACCGCTGCGGGCGATTCGCCGCTCACCTTCCCGATGTGGGGCGCGATGGGCACCGCGGCGGTGACGGGCCTCGGGCTTGCGCTCGCGCAGCCCGGGCGCCGCGTGCTCGTGATCACCGGCGACGGCGAGATGCTGATGGGCCTGGGGTCGCTCGCCACCCTCGGCGCGCAGCGGCCGAAGAACCTCGCCATCGCGGTGATCGACAACGAGCGCTACGGCGAGACCGGCATGCAGGCCACGCACACCGCGAGCGGCGTGGACCTTGCCAAGGCGGCGCTCGCCTGCGGCTTTGCCGCCGCGCGCGTGGTGCGCTCTGCGGCGGCGTTGCGCGCGGCGCGCCGGATGCTCCTTGAAGCGCGCGGACCGGTGCTCGCGCAGATCAAGGTGAAGGCCGAGAAGCTGCCGCTGGTCCTTCCGCCGCGCGAGGGGGCGCTGCTCAAGGCGCGATTCCGCCGCGCGCTGCTCGGGCAAGCCGCCGACGCGGAATAGTGCCGTCAACCGGCAGCAGGCCGGTGCGTTATCGGGTGAGGTCCTGGCCCGGACCCCGGTCCTGGCCGCTCCTTCACTCATTCACTGGAGACTCCAACATGCTCAAGCAAAAGCTCATCGCAGCCGTGATCGCCGCCGCCTTCGCCGGCTCGGTGCTCGCGCAAGCGCAACCCGCAACGCCCGCGCAACCGGCGCAGCCAGCCAAGCCCGCCACCCCGGCGCAGCCGGCGGCGAAACCCGCCGCGCCCAAGGCCGACGAGAAGAAGGCCGCGCCGGCGAAGGAGAAGAGCCAGAAAAAGGACAGGAAGCAGACTTCGGAAAAGAAGCCGAAGAAAGACAAGAAGCAGGAGAAAAAGCAGGACAAGGCGAAGTCGCCCGAGAAGAAGTCCTAAGCGAAACAAGCGTTTCCGGAGAAACCCGGCCTTGAGCCGGGTTTTTCTTTTGTGCCTGTAAGTTCGGCAGCCGAATCCGGACTGATACACATTCCGTAACTCGCCGGTGCTAGAGTAGCAACGATGCTGATCCTTCACCGCCTGATCGCCCGCAGCTCGCGCTCGCTTGCCGTGATGACCGGCTACGCGCGCTCGGGCGGGGGTCGCGGGCGAGGCGGGCACTCGGGAAGCCCGGACGACGCGCATTTCGCCCCCGTCCCCGCCCCCTTTCCGCACTCCCTCCACTCCCTTCCCAGACTTGCAGCAACCGCGACGGCCCGCAGCCGGCGCTGATCTTCGTTCGCCCGAAAGGAGCCGCCATGGAGCGCAGACAATTCCTCAAGTCCGCCGCAGCCGCAGCAGTCGCCGCTGCCCTTCCTTTGCGCGAGGCCGCCGCGAGAACCACCGGCGACTGGCGCAGCTACGAGCTCGTCACGCGCGTCGCGATCCAGAACCCGCAAGGAGCATCCATGGCATGGGTGCCGCTGCCGATGATGGACGAGACCGAGTGGCAACGGCCGCTCGGCTCCTCCTGGTCGGGCAACGCCGCCAAGGCGAGGATCGTGCGCGACGGCAAGTACGGCGCGGGAATCCTTTACGCGCAGTGGAGCCCGGGCACGCAGGCGCCCGTGATCGAGGTGACGAGCGGCTTCATGGCGCGCGACCGCGCCGTGGATCCCACGAAACCCGTCGCCGGTGCCGAGACGCTCTCGGCGGCCGAGGTGGCGTTCTACACGGCGCCCACCGACCTCATTCCCACCGACGGCATCGTGCGCGAGACCGCGCTGCAGATCGTGAAGGGCCAGAAGAGCGACGTCGACAAGGCGCGCGCCATCTACGAGTGGGTGGTGGATAACACCTTCCGCGACCCGAAGACCAGGGGCTGCGGCTGGGGCGACATCAAGGCGATGCTGGAGACGGGGAACCTGGGCGGCAAGTGCGGCGACCTGAATGCGCTGTTCGTGGGACTGGCGCGCGCCGCCGGCGTTCCGGCGCGCGACGTCTACGGCATCCGCGTCGCGCCCTCGACGCGCGGCTATCGCAGCCTCGGCGTGAGCTCCGCCGATGTCACCAAGGCGCAGCACTGCCGCGCCGAGTTCTTCGCGCAGGGCGTGGGCTGGGTGCCGGTGGATCCGGCCGACGTGAGGAAGGTCGCGCTCGAGGAGCCGCCGGCCAACCTGAAGATGGATGACCCGAAAGTGGTGGCGGCGAGAAAGCGCCTGTTCGGCGGCTGGGAGATGAACTGGATCGCCTACAACATGGCGCACGACGTCGCGCTGCCCGGCGCGAGCGGGCCGAAGATCCCGTACTTCATGTACGTCAACGGCGAGACCGGCGGCCGCGCGCTCGACCAGCTCGAGCCCGACACCTTCCGCTACGAGATCCGCAGCCGCGGCGTGACAGCCTAGGACGGCGCGCGGGATCAAGTGCCGGGCCTCGCGCGCGCGCTCGCCCTGGTCCTCGCGCTCGCGGCCGGGGCGGCAACCGCGCAGGGGCTCAAGCCCTGGACCGGCGGCGCGACGCCGCCGCTCGCGCTCGCCGACCTGCAGGGGCGCACGCACAGCCTCGCGCAGTACCGCGGCAAGGTGGTGCTGGTGAATTTCTGGGCGACGTGGTGCGGGCCCTGCCGCGAGGAGATGCCCTCGCTGCGCGAGCTGCGCAAGTCGCTCGCGGGCAGGCCCTTCGAGGTGCTGGCGGTAAACCTCGCCGAGCCCGAGGCGCGCATCGAGCGGTTCCTGGACAAAGTGCCGCTCGACTTCCCGATCCTGCTCGACCGCGACACGAAGACGGCTCGCGCGTGGCAGGCGCGTATCCTGCCCGCAAGCTTCGTCATCGGCCCCGACGGTAGAATCCGCTACCACCACGCCGGGGAGCTCGATTGGTCGAAGGAGGAAGTGCGCCGGCTCATCGCCGGGTTGCTGCCGCGCTAGGCGGGCTGATCCTCGCCCTCGCCGCGCCCGCGGCGGCGCAGGAGGTCAACACCCCGGCCCCGTTCATCACCACGCCCGACGAGGTGGTCGAGCGCATGCTGGCGATCGCCGGCACCGGCGCCGGGGACTTCGTCATCGACCTCGGCTCGGGCGACGGCCGCATCGTGATCGCCGCGGCGAAGAAATTCGGCGCCCGGGGCCTCGGCGTGGACATCGACGCGAAGCTGGTGCAACTCTCGCGCGCGCATGCGCAAGCCGCGGGCGTGGCCGAGCGCGTGCAGTTCGAGGAGCGCGACGCGCTCAAGACCGACCTCGCGCCCGCCACCGTGGTGACGATCTACCTGCTGCCCTTCCTCATCGACCAGCTGCAGCCGCGGCTGCTGGACGAGCTGCGCCCCGGCGCGCGCGTGGTGACGCACGCCTTCGCGATGAAGGGCTGGAAGCCCGACCGCGTCGAGGACGTGCGCCTCAGCAAGCGCCACCCCGGGCAGGGCGACGAGAGCCGGATCTTCATGTGGATCGTGCCCGCGCAGGCGCGCGGCGAGTGGCAGGGGCGCGAGCTGCGGCTGCGCATCGCGCAGAACTTCCAGGAGATCGAGGTCGAGGGCGAGTTCGCGGGCCGGCCGCTCGCCGTGAAGGAGGCGAGGCTCCAGGGCACGGCGATCAGCTTTTCGGGCGAGGGCTTCGGCTACCGGGGGCGCATCGGCACCGGCCGCATCGCGGGCGAGCTGACGCGCGGCGGCGTGACGGTGCCGCTGGTCCTTGAAAAGAGGTAGCGCCGCGGCCCGCGCCGCCTGCGGTAGACTTCGCAGCGAAACCGGAAGGGGGAAACCCATGCTCGCACGCCTCGCCGCCGCGCTCGCGGCCCTGCTCGTGGCCGCCGCCTCGCACGGCCAGTACCCGGCCAAGCCGATCACCTTCATCGTGCCGTTCGGCGCCGGCGGCGACTCCGACCTCTCGGGCCGCAACCTCGCGCAGCACGTGCCCAAGTACCTCGGCAACGCCACCATCGTGGTGGTCAACCGCGTCGGTGCCTCGGGTTCCATCGGCTCGCAGGCCGTGCGGACCGCGGCGCCCGACGGCTACACGCTGCTGGTGGCGCGCATCGCGACGCACGCCATCCTGCCCGCGGTCGACACCAAGGTGCCCTACAAGTGGAACGAGTTCACCATGCTGTCGCTGCTCGAGCTCAATCCCTACGTCTGCGTGGTGAAGGGCGACGCGCCGGTGAGGAGCATGCAGGAACTGGTGGAGGCGATGCGCAACAACCCGGGCAAGCTCAATTTCTCCACCTCGGGCACCGGCACCATCCAGAACCTCGGCCCGCAGTACTTCTTCACGCTCAGCGGACTGACCAAGGACCACGCGGTCGGCATCCACTACAAGAGCGGCGGCGACGTCACCACCGCGCTGCTCGGCGAGCAGGTGCACTTCGCCTGCAACAACCTCACCACGATCCTGTCGCACATCAAGGCGGGGACGCTGCGCGCGCTGATGACCACCACGCCCAAGCGCCTGCAGGACCTGCCCGATGTTCCGACCTCGCGCGAGCTGGGGTGGCCCGAGATGGAGCGCATCACCGGCTGGACCGCGCTCATGGGCCCGCCGGGCATGGCGAAGGAGGCGGTGGACCGCTGGATCGAAGCGCTCGGCAAGGTGGCGCAGGACCCGGACTGGCTTGCCGGCAACGTCAAGATCGGCGGCATTCCCTCGATCCGCTCGCAGGCAGAAACGGAGAAGTTCGTGCGCGAGCAGTACGAGCTCTACGAGAAGCTCGCGACCTCGCTCGGCATCCGGCAGTAGTGGCGCGGCGCGGCGCCGACCTCGTCGCGCGCTCGCTCGCGCGCGCCGGCGCGCGGCGCCTGTTCGCGCTCTCGGGCAACCACGTGATGCCGGTGTTCGACGCCGTGCTCGACGAGCGGCTCGAGATCGTCCACGTGCGCCACGAGGCCGCCGCCGTGCACATGGCAGACGCCTGGGGGCGGATCACCGGCGAGCCGGGCATCGCGCTCGTCACCGGCGGCCCCGGCCACGCCAATGCCGTCTCCGCGCTCTATACCGCGCTCGAGGCGGAGTCGCCGATGGTGCTGCTCTCGGGCCACGCGCCGCTCGCAGAGCAGGGCAAGGGCGCGTTCCAGGAGATGCGCCAGGCCGAGATGGCGGCGCCTGCGTGCAAGGCGTCCTGGACGGCGCGCTCGGCCGAGACGCTGGGCGAGGACCTGGCACTTGCCCTGCGCACCGCACGCGCGGGCCGCCCAGGCCCGGTGAACCTCTCGCTTCCGAGCGACCTGCTGGAGGCCAAGGTGCAGGCCGATGCACCGCCCGCGAGCGCGTTCGTACCTGAGCCGCCGGCGCCGGACCCGGCGGGCGTGCAAGCGCTGCTCGATGCGCTTGCCGGCGCGAAGCGCCCGCTCGTGATTGCGGGACCGGCGCTTGCGAGCGCGCGCGGGCGCGAGGCCGCCCGCCGCTTCGAGGAGGCTGCGCGCGTGCCGGTGGTGGTGATGGAAAGCCCGCGCGGCGTGAACGATCCCGCGCTCGGGCTGCTCGCCGAGGCGCTCGCCGAGGCGGGCGTCGCGGTGCTCGCGGGCAAGCGGCGCGACTTCACGCTGAAGTTCGGCGCCGCGTTCGCGCCGGGCTGCCGCGTGATCGATGCCGATGCCGCGATCGCGCAATGGATCGAGCCTGCGGCGCGCCGGAGCTGGCCGGCCTCGCAGTGGCGGGAAGAAGTGCGCGCAGCGCTCGCCTGGCGGCCCGCAAAATGGTCGCGGATCGCGTCGAGGCCCGAGGGGCCGGTCCACCCGGTGGAGATCGGCCGCGCGGTGCAGAAGCTGCTCGATTCGCCGGACGCGGTGCTGGTGTCGGATGGCGGCGAGTTCGGCCAGTGGGCGCAAGCCACGCTCTCGGCGCCGCACCGGATCATCAACGGCCCGGCGGGCTCGATCGGCTCGGCGCTGCCCTTCGCCGCCGCCGCCAAGCTCGCGCTTCCGCGCTCGCGCGTCGTGGCGCTGCTCGGCGACGGCACCTTCGGCTTTCACGCCACGGAATTCGACACCGCGGTGCGCGCCGGAACCGATTACCTCGCGGTGGTGGGCAACGACGCCTGCTGGAACGCCGAGCACCAGATCCAGCTCCGGGCCTACGGCGCTGCGCGCGCGCACGGCTGCGAGCTCCTGCCTACGCGCTACGACCAGGTGGCTGCCGCGTTCGGTGCGCACGGCGAGCACGTGGCGCGCGCTTCCGACCTGGAGCCCGCGCTCGCGCGCGCGGCCGCGGCGGGCCGCCCTGCCTGCGTCAACGTCCTGATCGAGCGCGCCGCGGCGCCGAGCTACAGGCGGGCGGACGCATGAGCGGGATTTCCGCGCCGCGCATGCTCGGGCGGCTGGAGGCGCTCGCGCGGCACTCGGAGCAGCCGGACGGCCTGACGCGCGTCTATCTTTCCCCCGAGCAGCGCGCCGCGACCGCGCTCGTCGCCGAATGGATGCGCGAGGCGGGAATGAGCGCGCGGCTGGACGCGATCGGCAACATCGTGGGCCGCTACGAGGGCGAGAGGCCCGGGCTGCCCTGCCTCATGCTCGGCTCGCACCTCGACACCGTGCGCAACGCGGGAAAATACGACGGCATGCTCGGCGTGGTGAGCGCGATCGAGTGCGTGCGCGCGCTCAATTCTTCAGGCAAGCGCCTGCCGTTCGCGGTCGAGGTGGCGGGATTCGCCGACGAGGAGGGCGTGCGCTTCGGCGTGACGCTCCTCGGCAGCCGGGCGATCGCGGGCACTTTCGATCCCAAGGCGCTGGAGGCGAAGGACCGCTCGGGCACGACGCTCGCCGAGGCGATGCGCGCCTACGGACTCGACCCCGCGCGCGTGGGCGACGCCGCGCGGCGCAAAGGAGAGCTGCTCGCCTACGCCGAGCTGCACATCGAGCAGGGCCCGGTGCTGGAGGCCGAGGGGCTGGCGGTCGGCGTCGTAACCGCGATCAACGGCTTCAGCCGCACGATGGTGACGCTCTCGGGCGTCGCGGGCCACGCCGGCACGGTGCCGATGGCGATGCGCAAGGACGCGCTTGCCGCCGCCGCCGAGTGCGTGCTGGCGGTGGAGCGCGCCGGGGCGTCGGAAGCCGAGCTCGTGGCGACGGTCGGGAGAATCGAGGCGCTGCCCGGCGCGATCAACGTCATCCCGGGCGAAGCGCGCTTCAGCGTGGACGTGCGCGCGCCCGATGACGCGCAGCGCGCGCGGGCGCTCGCGCGCATCGAGGGCGAGTTCGCCGCCATCTGCAAGCGTCGCGGCGTGTCGGTCGCCCTCGAGCGGCTGCAGGACTTCGGCGTCACCGCCTGCGCGCCCTGGCTGATGGCGCAGCTCGAGCGCGCGATCGCCGCCGAGGGCCTGCGGGTCAAGCGCCTGCCGAGCGGCGCCGGCCACGACGGCATGGCGATCGGCGCGATCGCCGACATCGCGATGCTGTTCGTGCGCTGCGGGAAGGGGATCAGCCACAACCCCGCCGAGGCGATCACCGCGGCGGATGCCGAGACCGGCGCGCGGGTGCTCTTGCGCTTCATCGAGAACTTCCGCGCGGGACCGCACCCCTCCTGATTGCGTCTCCCCCGCGCAAGCTGGGACCCAGAGGAACGTCTTCCCCGCGAGGGCGGGGATCCACCGAGCTGCAGCCCGGGCGGCCCGGGCTGCGGCCGCGCACGATGAGCCGGGGCCAGGCGTCCGGAGTGTAAAGTGTGACTTTACACTCCGGCTCCTGGCGGCCGGGTCACAGCACCTTGCCGGGATTCATCAGCCCCTGCGGGTCGAGCGCGCGCTTGAGCGCGCGCATGAGTTCCAGCTCCAGCGGATCCTTGTGGCGCGCGATCTCCTCGCGCTTCAACTGCCCCAGGCCGTGCTCCGCGGAGATCGAGCCGCCGAGCGCGGCCACCGTGTCGTAGACGATGCGGTTCACCCTGGGGCGATCGTCAACGAGCGAGGCGTCGCCCACGTTGTAGTGCAGGTTGCCGTCGCCGACGTGGCCGAAGCACCAGATGGCGGCGCCCGGGAACGCCACCGCGAGCGCCCGGCCGGCGCGCTCGATGAAGGCCGGGATCTGCGACACGGCGACCGAGATGTCGTGCTTGACGTTGGTGAACTGCGCCTCGGGAATCGTCTCGCGCAGCCGCCACAGCGCCGCGGTGCGTGCATGGCTGTGCGCGATCGATGCATCGAGTGCGACGCCGCGCTGCAGCGCTTCCTCGAGCGCCGACTCCACCCGCGCGGCGAGGGCTTCGAACGCACCCGAGTCGCTCGCCTCGGCGAGCACGTACCACGGGTGCGGCTCGCCGAGCGGGTCGCGCGCATCGCGCGCGTGCGCGAGCACCGCCTCGAGGCACGAGCGCGACACCAGCTCGAAGGCGGTGAGCCGGTCGCCCAGCCGCGCGTGCAGGTGGGCGAGCAGCTCGACCGCGCGCGCCGGATCGGGCACGGCGATCCATGACGCGACCACGGAATCGGGCCGCGGCTGGAGCTTGAGCACCGCTGCTGTGATGACGCCGAGCGTGCCCTCGGCGCCGATGAAGAGCTGCTTCAAATCGTAGCCCGTGTTGTCCTTGCGAAGCGCGCGCAGGCCGTTCCAGACGCGGCCGTCGGGCAGCACCACTTCGAGCCCCAGCACCTGCTCGCGCGCGTTGCCGAAGCGCAGCACGTTGACGCCGCCGGCGTTGGTCGAGAGATTGCCGCCGATCTGGCAGCTGCCCTCCGCGGCGAGCGACAGCGGAAAGTAGCGCCCCGCCTCGTCGGCGGCGCGCTGGATGTTGGCGAGCACGCAACCCGCCTCCACGGTGATGGTGTCGTTGAGCGCGTCGAGCGCGCGCACGCGGTTCATGCGCGCGAGCGACAGTACGATCTCGCGCCGCGCTCCCGTCGGCACCGAACCCCCCGAGAGCCCCGTATTGCCGCCCTGCGGCACGATCGCGACGCCGGCCTGAGCGCAGGCGCGCACCACCGCGGCGACTTCCTCGGTGCTCGCGGGCCGCACCACGCACTCGGCGCGCGCGCGGTACTGCTTGCGCCAGTCGGTGTAGTAGGGCGCGGTGTCGGCCTCCGCGGTGAGGACGTTCTTCTGCCCGACGATGCCGGCGAGCGCGGCGATGAAATCGTCGCTCATCGTTCTTGACGGCGATTTTCCCACAACCTGCTTTCTCTCCCCGTGGCCGAAGGGAGGGCAATGCCGTTGGTCAGGGTAAGATCGCGGGTGGAGGTGTCGGTATGGATCAGCGCTATACGGCCGTTGTAAAGCAGGACGGCGAATGGTGGATCGGCTGGATCGAAGAGGTTCCCGGCGTCAATTGCCAGGAACGCACACGCGAGGAATTGCTCGTGTCCCTGCGCGTCACGCTTGGCGAAGCGCTCGAGATGAACCGCGCCGACGCCAAGAAGGCGGCTGGGAAGGGCTATGAGGAGCTCACGATCGCGGTATGAAGCGCCGCGACCTGCTGCGGCATCTATCGTCGCACGGTTGCGCGCTCCTCAGGGAAGGCGGCAGGCACTCGTGGTGGCATAACCCCGCGCAAAACAGGCGCACCGCGGTTCCGCGCCACAACGAGATCAGCGATCATCTGGCAAGGAAGATCTGCAAGGACCTGGGGGTGCCCCAGCCGTGAGGCGATCCCGCTCACCGCTCGCGTGGCGTTACCGCTCCGTCGCTTGGGTTCTGTGTATCGCAGCGGTGCTCTCGTCCGGCGCCGCCAGCGCGCAGCCGCCGCCGGTGGTGGTCGGGATGGTGCTGCCGCAGAGCGGGCAGCTTGCCGACCTCGCCGCCGACCTCGGCCGCGGATTGCAGCTCTGGCAGCAGGAGGTGAACGCCTCGGGGGGGCTGCTCGGCCGGCGCGTGGAGTTGCGGCTCGAGGACGATGCTTCGGAGTCGGCCGCCTCGGTGCGGCTCTACGAGAAGCTCGTCAAGCAGGGCGGCGCGGACCTGCTCGTCGGGCCCTTCGGCTCGGCCGCGAGCGTCGGCGCGGCGGCGGTGGCGGAGCGCAACCACCGCGTGCTCGTCAATGCGACCGGCACGGCTCGATCGGTGCACCGCAAGTCGCCGCGCTGGGTGTTCCAGGTGCCGGCGCCGCTTGCGTCCTATTCGAGCGGGGCGCTCGAGCTTGCGCGGCGCATGGAGCTCGAGCGCGTGCTCATCGTCGCGCGCAACGAGCTGCTCGCGCGCGAGAAGGCCGAGCGCGCGCGCGAGCAGGCGCACAAGCTCGGCCTCGAGACGGGCGAGCTGCTCGCCTTCACGCCGGGCGCGCGGGATTTCGACCAGGAGGTGGCGCGCGCCAGGGCGACCGGCGCGCAGGCCTGGATCGCCTTCGGCAGCGCGCAGGACGCCGCCGAGATGGTCAAGAGCCTGCGCAAGGCGAACTTCGCGCCGCAACTCTTCGTCGCGGAGGGCGCGGACGAGGCCAGGTTCATCCGGCTCGTCGGGCAGGACGCCGAGCAGGCGATCGGCATCTCGCCCTACGAGCCGCGCGCCGCGACGCGCGGCAACGCGCAGTTCGCCGGGGCGTATGCGAAGCAATGGTCGGCGCCGCCCACGCATCTGGCCGCCGCAGGTTATGCCGCGGGCAAGGTGCTGGAGGAGGCGGTCGAGCGCGCCGGGTCGCTGGAGCAGGAAAAGGTCCGCGCCGCGCTCGCTGCGCTCGAGACCGAGACCCCGCTCGGGCCTTACCGCGTGGACAGGGCCGGCGCGCAGTTCGCCGCCGCGCCGCTCCTGGTACAGATACAGAAGGGCAAGCGCGAGATCGTGTGGCCCGAAGCGCTCGCCACCGCGAAGCCGCAACTGCCCTATGCTGCGTGGTCCGATCGCAAGCCGATGCAATAGAGGAACTCCCGATGCCGCTCAACCGAACCTTCCTGTTTGCCCCCGGCAATCACCCGCGCCGGGTGGAAAAAGCCTTCACCCTCGGCGCCGACGTCGTGATCCTCGACCTGGAGGACGCGGTGGCGGTGTCGGAAAAGGTGCAGGCCCGCAAGCCCGTGGCCGAGGCCCTCGCCGGGCCGCGCAAGTGCCGCGGCTTCGCGCGCGTCAACGGCATGGCGACGCCCTTCTGCCTGCGCGACCTGGAGGCGGTGGTGCAAAAGGGCGTGGACGGCATCGTGCTCCCAAAGGTGGAGAGCGCCGCCGACCTGCACGCCATCGACTGGGTGATCGCCAACCTCGAGCGCGAGCGCGGCCTGCCGGTGGGCGCGATCGAGCTGATGCCGATCGTGGAGACTTCCGCCGGAATCTCGCGCCTGGACCGCATCCTCCAGGCGCGCAGCTTGAAGCCCTATTCGGGCCGCTGGCGCGTGAATCGCGTCGCCTTCGGCGCCGGCGACTACAGCCACGACCTGGGCCTCTCGCCCACGCACGATGAGCCGGAGCTGCTGCAGGCGCGCTCGCGCCTCGTGCTTGCCTCGCGCGCGGCCGGGCTCGAGGCGCCGATCGACAGCCCGTGGTTCCACTTCAAGGACACGGCGGGCTTCAGGAAGGCGGTGGAGCGCAGCCGCCGCATGGGCTTCCAGGGCAGGCTCTGCATCCACCCCGACCAGATCGCGGGGGCGAACGAGGGATACTCGCCGACCGTGGAGGAGATCGCGCGCGCCGAGCGCATCGTGGCCGCGTTCCGCAAGGCCGAGGCCGGCGGCGCCGCCGCGATCGAGGTGGACGGCCAGATGGTGGACTATCCGATCGTCCATCAGGCCGAGCGGCTGCTCAAGGCGGTGAGGGAGCAGGGCTGAGGGTCAGGGCTTCGATTGGCGGGCCGGCGGTGAAGGCTGAAGGCGGCGTCGGATTGCCGCTCGCGGTGACGCTCGCGGTGCAGACCTTCGTCGCGGTCGCGATGTATTCGCCGCCCGTGATGGCGCCGGTGGCGGCGCCCGAGCTGGGCGTCGCGCCCTCGGCGATCGGCTACTTCGTCGCCACCGCCTACCTCGGCTCGATGATCGGGTCCTCCGCCGCGGGCGGCTGGGTGGCGCGCGCGGGCCCGGTCCGCGTGAGCCAGGTCGGGCTCGCGCTGTGCCTCGTCGGGCTCGCGCTCGGCGCCTCGGCCTGGCTGCCGCTCGCGCTCGCGGGCGCGTTCACGATCGGCCTGGGCTACGGGCCGACCACGCCCGCGAGCTCGGTGATGCTGGTGCGCACCGCGCCGCCGTCGCTTTTCTCGTTCATCTTCTCGATCAAGCAGACCGGCGTGCCGCTCGGCGGCGCGATCGCCGGCGCTGTGGTGCCGGCGCTGGTGCTCGCATTCGGCTGGCGCTGGGGAGCGGTGGCGCTGGGCCTCGCGTGTCTCGCGCTCGCGCTCGTCATCGCGCCGGTGCGCGGCCGTTACGACCGGGACCTCGATCCGCGCGCGCCGGTGTCGCTCGGCGCGGTGTTCGCGCCGGTGCGGCTTGTGCTCTCGGACCGCGGCCTGCGCGGCATGGCGGTGACCTCGTTCGTCTACGGCGGCGTGCAGATCACGCTCGTCACCTACCTCGTGATCTTCCTCGTAGAGAGCTTCGCGCAGTCGCTGGTGCTCGCGGGCATCGTGCTCTCGGTGGCGCAGATCTCCAGCGTCGCCGGGCGCCTCGCCTGGGGCGCGATCGCGGACCGTGCGCTCACCCGGCGCACGATGCTCGGGTTGCTGGGCCTTGGCATGGGGATCTCGGCGATCGCGACGCTCGCCGCCGGGCCGCACTGGCCGCAGTGGCTGCTCTACCTCTACGCCGCGGCGTTTGGCGCCACGGCCGTGGGCTGGAACGGCGTCTACATCGCCGAGATCGCGCGCATCGCGCCCGGCGGCCGCACCAGCGAGGCGACCGGCGGGTGCCTGTTCTTCACCTTCCTCGGCGTGGTGGTGACGCCGCCCGCGTTCAACGCGGTGCTGGCGTTCTCCGGCGGTTACGCGCTCGCCTACGCGGTGTTCGGCGTGCCGGCGCTCGCAATCGGCACGTGGCTCCTTGCCACCGCGCGCGCCCGGCGGGCCGCGTGATGCTCCGCGACGTCGTCCTGGTGCACGGGCTGTGGGTGCCGGGCCTGTTGATGGCGCCGCTCGGGCGGCGGCTCGAGAAGGCGGGTTTCCGCTGCCGCAGCTTCAGCTATCCCGGGAGGTCGCGTCCGCTCGCGGCGCACGCCGAGCGCCTGGCGCGCTTCGCGCGCGAGGCCGGGCCCGCGCACTTCGTGGCGCACAGCCTCGGCGGCGTGGTGACGCTCGAGGCGCTCGGCGCCGAGCCCTCGCTCGAGGTCGGCAAGGTGGTGCTGCTTGGCACGCCGGCGCAGGGCAGCCTCGCCGGCCGGCGCTTTGCGCAGCACGCCGCGGGCCGCTGGCTGATGGGCGAAGCCGCTGCAACGTGGCGCGAGGGGCGCGGCGTGCGCTGGACGCGGCCCGAGCCCCTCGGCGTCATCGCTGGCACGCAGCCCTTCGGGCTCGGCCACCTGGTGAGCCGGCTCCCGGGGCCTGGCGACGGCGTGGTGCAGGTGGAGGAGACCGCGGTCGAGGGCATGCGCGAGCGCGTGCTGCTGCCGGTGAGCCACAGCCTGATGCTGGTTTCGGCGCGCGTCGCCGAGAACGTCGCGGAGTTCCTCGCCCATGGGCGCTTCCTGCCGCAGCGCGCTTAGCGTCGCCGCCGCGCTCGCGCTCGCGGGCTGCGAGACGATCGCCTATTACGCGCAGGCCGTGAACGGGCACCTCTGGCTCATGCACCGCGCGCTGCCTGTCGAGCAGGTGATCGCCGATCCGGCGACTCCGGAGCAGCTGCGCGCGCGGCTCGAGCTCGCGCGCGCGGTGCGCGATTTCGCCTCGCGCGAGCTCGCGCTCCCGGAAAACGCCAGCTACCGCAGCTACGCGGACCTCGAGCGGCGCTACGCGGTGTGGAACGTGGTCGCCGCCCCCGAGTTCTCGCTTGAGCCGGAGCAGTCCTGCTTCCCGGTGGCAGGCTGCGTCGCCTATCGCGGCTTTTTCTCGCGCGAGGGCGCCGAGCGCCACGCGAAAGGCCTGCGCGAGCGCGGGCTCGACGTCTTCGTCTACGGCGTGCCGGCCTACTCGACGCTGGGGCGCTTCGACGACCCGCTGCTGTCGACCTTCATCGGCTACCCGGAAGCCGAGCTGGCGCGGCTCGTGTTCCACGAGCTCGCGCACCAGGTCGCCTACGTGAAGGACGACTCCACCTTCAACGAGTCGTTCGCGGTGGCGGTGGAGCGCGAGGGCGTGCGGCGCTGGCTCGCCGCCGCCGGCCGGGAGAAGGACCTCGATGCGTTCCGCGAAGCGCAGCGGCGCAACGCCGAGTTCATGCGCGCGCTCGACGCGGCGCGCGCGCGGCTCGCGGCGCTCTACCGCCAGCGCATTGCGCCCGAGGCGATGCGCCAGCTCAAGCGCGCCGAGCTGGAAAAATTGGGGTCAGAGCCCGATTTCCGCCGTTACGCCGAGCGCCGCGGGAAATCGGGCTCCGACCCCGATTTGTCTCCGAACAACGCGCTGCTCGCGGCGTTCGCCACTTACACGGGCCTCGCGCCGGACTTCGAGCGGCTGCTTGCGGCCGAGGGCGGCGACCTGAAGCGCTTCTACGGCGCGGTGCGCGCACTCGCCGCGAAGCCGCGCGCCGAGCGCGGCACTTTCGCGGGGGCCCTCAGGTAAGGGGGATATCGACGATCTTCTTGAAGGCCGGGCGCGCGCACAGCCGCCCGAACCAGGCATCGAGGTTCGAGTGCTTCGGCCGCTCCACCGGCACGCGCATCCAGCGCTGCACCTCGCAGCCGATCGGGATGTCGCCCATGGTGAAGGCGTTCCCCGCGACGTACTGCCTGCCGGCGAGCGCGGCATCGAGGATCCCGGCGAGCTCGGCGGACTTCCTGCGCCCTGCCTCGATCTCGGCGGGGTTGCGCTTCTCAGGCGGCGTGCGAATGAGGCCCCAGAACACCGCGCGCATTGCCGACTGGAAGCTGAACGCCCAGTCCATCCACTGGTTGGCGATCGCGCGCGTGCGCGGATCGGTCGGCCACAGCGTTCCCGCGCCGTGCTTGGCAGCGAGGTAGCGCACGATGCTGTGCGACTCCCACAGCACGAAGCCGTCATCGTCGATCGTGGGAACCAGGCCCATCGGGTTCATCCTGCGGTACTCGGGCGTGTTGACGACGCCGAACTGCATGCCTGCGTCGATGCGCTCGTACTCAAGCCCCAGCTCCTCGATCGCCCACAACGCCTTCTTCACGTTGACCGAGTTCACCCTGCCCCAGATCTTCAGCATCGCCAAACCTCCGAAAATCGGGGACAGACCCGGAATTCGACGCTTATCTCCTTGGGAGACAAGCTGGAAATCCGAGGTCTGTCCCTAGAACCCCGCTGCCTGGCCGTCGCGGCGCGGGTCGCTCGCGGCGAGGTAGCCCTCCTCGAGCTTCCAGATCGCCTGGCAGCTGCCGAAATCCATGTAGCCTTCCTTCAGCTCGGTAATCCTGTGGCCCCGGCGCATGAGATCTTCCAGCACCGCCGGCGCGAAGCCGCCCTCGACGTTGATCTCCATGCCCTGCACCCAGCGAAAGCGCGGCCCGTCGCACGCGGCTTGGGGATTCTGGCCGTAATCGGCGATGCGCGCCATCACCTGCACGTGACCCTGCGGCTGCATGGTGCCGCCCATGACCCCGAAGCTCATCACGGGCTTGCCGTCCCGGGTGACGAACGCGGGGATGATCGTCTGGTAGGGGCGCTTGGAGGGCGCGGCGCGGTTGGGGTGGCCGTCGCGCAGCACGAAGGTCGCCGCGCGGTTCTGGAGCGAAATCCCCGTGCCCGGCACCACCACGCCCGAGCCGAAGCCCATGTAATTGGACTGGATGAACGACACCATCATCCCGGAAGCATCCGCTGCCGTGAGATAGACCGTGCCACCCTTGGGCGGCGAGCCCGCGGCGAAGGGCTGCGCGCGCTTCCTGTCGATCAGTTTCGCGCGGCGGCGCAGGTAGTCGCGGTCGAGCAGCTGCTGCGGCGGGAAGGGCATGTGATCGAGGTCGGCGACGTAGGCGAGCGCATCCGCAAAGGCGAGCTTCACCGCCTCGATCTGCAGGTGCAGGCTCTCGGCGCCGTCCACCGGCAGCGAGGCCATGTCGAACTGATCGAGGATGCCGAGCGCGATCAGCGCCACGATCCCCTGGCCGTTGGGCGGCAGCTCGTGCATGGTGTAGCCGCGGTAGCCGATCTCGAGCGGCGCCACCCAGTCGGAGCGGTGCGCGGCGAAGTCGCTCGCGCGCATCGCCGCGCCATGCTGCTTCGCGTGCGCTTCGATTCTCTCGGCAAGCTCGCCGCGGTAGAACGCCTCGCCTTTGGTGCGCGCAATCTTCTCCAGCGTCGACGCGTGGTCGGGGAAGCGAAACAGCTCCCCCGCCGCGGGCGCGCGGCCGCCCGGCATGAACGCCTCGGCGAATCCCGGCTGCACCTTGAGTTCGACCGCCTGCTGGGCCCACTGGCGCGCGATGGTGGGGGAGACCAGGAACCCCTCGCGCCCATAGCGGATCGCGGCTTCGAACAGCTTCTCGAACGGCAGCTTGCCGAAGCGCTCCGAGAGCATGCGCCACGCCGACACGCATCCCGGGACGCTCACCGAGTCCCAGCCGCGCTGCGGCATCGCTTTCGCATCGCCGAAGTAATCGGACGTCCAGCCGGCGGGCGAGCGACCCGAGGCATTGAGGCCATGCAGCTGCTTGCCGTCCCAGACGATGGCATAGGCGTCCGAGCCGATGCCGTTGGACACCGGCTCTACGAGCGTCAACGTGATCGCGGTGGCAAGGATCGCGTCCGCCGCGCTGCCGCCCGCGGCGAGCATCTGCAGCCCCGCCTGCGCGGCGAGCGGCTGCGAGGTGGCGACCACGTTCCTCGCCAGCAGCGGCTTGCGCGGCCAGGTGTAGGGGAAGCTCCAGGAGAACGGCTGCATGGAAAATAGGGGTCAGAGCCCTATTTCGCTTGCGCAAGTCACGTCGCGGCGATGCTGCCCGAAATAGGGCTCTGACCCCTATTTTCTGTGGTGTGCTCCAGGTCGAGCACCACGCGGCCGAGCACCTTGCCGGCCTTCAGGTCATCGAGCGCCGTGTTCACCTGGTCCGCAGGCAGGGTGGTGACCGGCGTGCGGCGGATTTTCTTCCTCTTCGCCAGCGCCACGACCTCCTTCAGCTCCTGCAGGTTGCCGACGTAGGAGCCCATCATCGCCACCGCGCGCTGGGCGATCGGCGGCATCGGCAGCGTCAGCTCGCCGCCGAACAGGCCGCACAGGATGTAGCGTCCGCCCTTGCGAAGCGCCGGATACGCGATCGCGTGCGTCGCGGGCATGCCGACAAAATCGATCGCGCCCGCGAGGTAGCCACCGGCCATCTGCGCGAGCTTCTGCGCCGCGTCCGGCGCGCGCGTATCGAGCGTGGCCTTCGCACCGAGCTGCTTCGCCGCGGCGAGCTTTCCCTCGTCCACGTCGCAGGCGATCACGCGGTGAACGCCTTTCGCCCTGAGGATCGAGAGCGCGACGAGGCCCAGGCCGCCGCAGCCCAGCACCGCCACCCAGTCGCGCGCATTGAGCTTGGGAAGCTTGCCGATCGCGCTGTAGGCGGTGAGCCCGGAGCAGGCAAGCGTCGCGGCGAAGGCGTCGTCCACGCCGCTCGCGTCAACGAGGTACTTCGGGTGCGGCACCAGCATGTGCGTGGCATACGCACCGGGCACGTGGATGCCGCGAAACCGCGGCTGCATGCAGTAGTTGTCCTGCCCGTCCTTGCACACCGGGCACTTGCCGCAGCCGGTCCAGGGAAACACGAGCCGCTTCTGCCCCACCTTGACGCCCTTGGCGCGCGGCCCGAGCGCCTCGACCACGCCGAAGGGTTCGTGGCCCATGGTGAAGGGCGGCACGCAGCCCCGGTCCTTGACGTAGAAGCGCTTGCCGCCGCCCAGGTCGAAGTAGCCGTCCCAGATGTGCAGGTCCGAGTGGCACACGCCCGAGCGCGTGATCCGCACCAGCACCTCGGTGCCCTGCGGCGTGGGGGTTTCCTTGAGGGACTTCTGCAGCGGCTTGCCGTGCTCGATGACTTCGTAGCTGATCATGTGGTTGCGCTTTCGTTAAGGAAGCTCCGGGGAAGTCGCGCTCAGGCGCGCGCGGATTCGCTCAAAGCCTGGTCAATGTCCCAGAGGATATCGTCAAGCGACTCGATGCCGACCGACATGCGCACCATGTCGGGGGTGACGCCGGCCTTCAGCTGGTCCTCCTCGCTCATCTGCCGGTGGGTGGTCGAGGCGGGGTGGATGATGAGGGTCTTCGCGTCGCCGATGTTGGCGAGGTGGCTCATGAACTGCGCCGCCTCGATGAAGCGCTCGCCGGCCTTCGCGCCGCCCTTGACGCCGAAGTTGAGCAGCCCCGAGGCGCCCTTGGGCAGGTACTTCCTCGCTAGCGCGTGGTACTTGCTGCCGGGCAGCCCGGGATAGTTGACGAAGTTGACGCGCGGGTGCGACTCGAGGAACTTCGCCACCGCGAGCGCGTTGGCGCAGTGCCGATCCATCCTGACATGCAGCGATTCGAGCCCCTGCAAGAGTAGCCACGCGTTGAGCGGCGGCAGCGTGGGGCCGAAGGTGCGCATGACCTCCATACGCGCCTTCATGGTGAAGCCGAAGTCGCCGAAGGTCTCGTGGAAGATCACGCCGTGGTAGCCGGGCGAGGGCGAGGTGAACTCCGGGAACTTGCCGTTGCCCCAGTCGAAGCGGCCGGACTCCACGATCACGCCGCCCATGGTGGTGCCGTGGCCGCCGATGTACTTGGTGGCCGAATGCACCACCAGGTCCGCGCCCCAGTCGAGCGGCCGGCAAAGGTAGGGCGACGGCACGGTGTTGTCGAGCAGCAGCGGCACGCCGGCCTCGCGCGCGATGCCCGCGAGCGCCTCGATGTCCACGATGTTGATGAGCGGGTTGCCGAGCGTCTCGGCGTAGAGCAGCTTCGTGTTCGGGCGCAGCGCGCGGCGGAAGTTCTCCGGGTCGTCGGGATTGACGAAGGTGGTCTCGATGCCGAGCTTGGCGAGGTTGACGCCGAGCAGCGTGTGCGTGCCGCCGTACAGCGTCGACGCCGAGATGATGTGATCGCCGCCCCGGCAGAGCGTCAGGATGGCGGTCGCCTCGGCCGCCTGCCCGGTCGCGCAGGCAAGCGCCGCGCGGCCGTTCTCCAGCGCCGCCATCCTTTCTTCGAACACCGCCACCGTGGGGTTCGAGATGCGCGAGTAGACGTTGCCGAAGGTCTGGAGGTTGAACAGGCTCGCCGCGTGCTCGGCCGAGTCGAAGACGAACGAGGTGGTCTGGTAGATCGGCGCGGCGCGCGCGCCGGTCACGGCGTCCGGGACTTGGCCGGCGTGCAGGCAAAGCGTTTCGAACCCGAACTTGCGGTCGGCCATCTGGGCGTACCCGGCGAATCCCCCGGAAAACCGCGCGCCAACACGCGGCGTGCCCGGAGTTTACCGAGCCGAACCGTGGCCGCCTACTTCTGTTCCGGGTCTTCGGGGCTCGGGAGCGGCCGGGTGGCCGCGCGCCGGTACTCGGAGGGCGGGATGCCGACCTGGTGCTGGAAGAAGCGCGTGAAATTCGACTGCGCCGAGAAGCCGAGCTGCGCCGAGACGTCGGCGATCTTGCTCTCGCCCGTGGAGAGCTTGGCGATCGCCCTCTCGACGCACAGCAGGTCGAGGTAGGCGCGCGGCGAGCGCCCGGTGCACAGGTGGAACAGGTCGTAGAAGCGCGAGCGCGACAGCCCCACCTGGGTGGCGAGCTCGTCCATGTTGGTGTCCTTGTTGGGCTTGGCGCGCAGCAGCGCGAGCGCCCTGCGGATGCGGCTGTCGGCGAGCGGCGAGCCGCGCCAGACGCGCGCGTTCTCGCGCCGCCGCCCGAGGTAGGTCTCGGCGATCGACAGCATCAGCTCCTCGAGCATGAACTCCAGGCGCTCGGGCGACAGGAACTGGTCGTTGAGCGCCTCGATCGCGAGCGTGTCGGCCAGTTGCCGGATGCGCGGCGTCACCGCCTCCTCGGCAGTGGGGAACGGGCGGCTCGAGCCGTCGAATACCGCGGGGAAACGCGCGTGCAGCCAGGTGTCGGCGAGCTGCAGCACCAGGAGTTGCGAGCGCACCGCGCCCGCCTCGGGAACGCCCGTGGCGGGCACGCCCGGGTTGAGGAACAGGACCTTGTCGCGCGTGAGCGAAACGCGCGCGCCGTCCACCGCCACGGCGGACTCGCCGCCGTTGTGCCGCACGATGACCTGGGGCTCGGCGGCCGCCGCGAGCGACTCGTCGGCGCCGGCCTCGAGCAGCTGCAGCCGCCCGTAGCGCCCGTCGAAGACCCTGATCACCCTAGCCATGGCCGCAGCATAGCCGCAGCCGGGCCGTCGGGCTAGAGGGACAGGACAAATGTCCTATGCCGGCGTTGCGGGCTCAATACGCCAGCCAGGTCGGGCGCTTGGCGGAGACGACTTTGGTGTTAACTCCTACCCAGTTCAGCCCCCCGAACAGCCGTCCGTGCTCGATCTTGACGCACCGGTCCATGACAACTTCTAACCCCTTGTCCCGGGCCCTGGCGGCCGCGGCCTCGTTGCGGACTCCCAGCTGCTGCCACAGCACCTTGGCGCCGATGGCGATCGCGTCCTCCGCGACCGGCATCACGTCCTCGGTCTTGCGGAACACGTCCACGATGTCCACCTTCTCGGGGATCTCGCGCAGGCTCGAGTAGCAGCGCTCGCCCAGCACCTTCTTGCCGGCGTAGCGCGGGTTCACCGGGATCACGCGGTAGCCGTGCTCCTGCATGTACTTGGCGGCGAAGTTGCTCGGCCTGTGCCAGTCGGCCGAGAGGCCGACCACCGCGATGACGCGGTTTGCTTTCAGGATTCGGCGCAGCGAATCGATGTCGTCCATGGCGAACGACTATACCTATAATCGGTGCGCATGAGCGCGCCGCATCCCCAGGTCGTCGCGGTTCTGGAGCGCGTGGCGCGCTCCGGGCTGCCGCTGTATCACCAGGTGTCGCCTTTCGTCGCGCGGCGGCTGTACCACGACACGCGTGCCGCGCTCGCGCCGCCGCCACCCGAAGTCTCGGAGCTGCGCATCGTGCTCGCCGCGGGGCCGGCGGGGCCGATCGTGATGCGCGCCTACCGCCCGGCGGGCGTGGACGCGAAAGAGGTGCTGCCCGCGCTCGTTTTCTTCCACGGCGGCGGCTGGGTGATCGGCGACCCGGACACGCACGACGGCCTGTGCCGCGCGCTTGCCAACGGCGCGCGCTGCGCGGTGTTCTCGGTGGACTACAGGCTCGCCCCGGAGGACCCGTATCCCGCGGCGGTGGACGACTGCGTCGCCGCGACGCGCTACGTTTCGGAGCAGGCGCAGGCGCTGCGCGTGGACGCGAAGCGCATCGCGGTGGGCGGCGATAGCGCGGGCGGCAACCTCGCCGCCGTTGTGTCGCTCGCCGCGCGCGACGCCGGCGGGCCGGCGCTCTGCTTTCAGCTCCTCATCTACCCGGCGACAGACCAGCGCTTTAGCTTTCCGTCCTACGCGAGGAACGGCGAAGGCTACCTCCTCACGCTGCCGGTGATGACCTATTTCCGCGGCCATTACCTGCCGCGCAAGGAGGACTGGACCGACTGGCGGGCATCGCCCCTGCTCGCGAAGAGCCTCGCCAGGCTTCCGCCCGCATACGTGCTTACCGCGGGCTTCGACCCGCTGGTGGACGAGGGCGGGGCCTACGCGGACCGCCTCGCGAAGCAAGGGGTGGAGGTCGCCTACCGCGAGTACCCGGACATGATCCACGGCTTCATCCTCTTCGGCGGGCAGGTGGACACCGCCAACGCAGCGGTCGCCGAGTGCGCGGCGAAGCTGAAGGCGGCGTTCGCGAGGAAAGGCGCATGAAGCACGAGCTCGCCACCCGCCACGGCGGCAGGATCCTCGCCGACGCGCTGGTCGCGCACGGCGCGCGGCTCGCCTTCGGCGTGCCGGGAGAGAGCTTCCTGCCGGTGCTCGACGGCCTGCACGACGTGCGCGACAGGCTGCGCTTCATCATCTGCAGGCAGGAAGGCGGCGCCTCGTACATGGCCGACGCCTACGGCAAGCTCACCGGCGAGCCGGGGCTGCTGTTCGTCACCCGCGGGCCGGGCGCGACCAACGGCTCGGTCGGCGTGCACACCGCGCAACAGGATTCGACCCCGCTGATCGTGTTCGTAGGGCAGGTGGGCAACGACATGATCGAGCGCGAGGCGTTCCAGGAGATCGACTTCCGGCGCATGTACGGGCCGCTCACCAAATGGGTGGCGCAGATCGACCGCGCCGAGCGCATCCCCGAGTACGTGAGCCACGCCTACCACGTCGCCACCGCGGGCCGTCCGGGGCCGGTGCTGCTCGCGCTGCCCGAGGACATGCTCTATACCGAGGCGGCGGTAGCCGATGCGCCGCACTACCGGCGCGCAAGCGCCGCACCCTCGCCGCGCGACATGGAAGAGCTCCGGCGCCTGCTCGCCGCGAGCGAGCGGCCGCTCCTGATCGTGGGCGGCGGCGGCTGGACGGCCGATGCGCTCGCGAAGCTGCGCGTCTGGGCGGAAAGCTCGGGCCTTCCGGTCGCGGCCTCGATGCGCTGCCAGGATTACTTCGACAACCGCTCGCCGAGCTACGCGGGCGACGTCGGCATCGCTGTGAATCCGAAGCTCGCGCAGCGCGTGAAGGACGCGGACCTCTTGCTCGTCATCGGCGCGCGGCTCGGGGAGATGACCACCGCCGGCTACACGCTGCTGGAGGTGCCGGTGCCGAGGCAGAAGCTGGTGCACGTGCACGCAGGCGCGGAGGAACTGGGGCGCGTGTATCACGCGACGCTGCCGATCAATTCCGGCTACCCGCAGTTCGCCGAGGCGCTCGCGCAGGTCAAGCTCGACGGCTCGAAGTGGCGCGATTCGACGCGCGCCGCGCACGCCGATTTCGAGGCCTGGCTCAAGCCGCAGCCGATTCCCGGCGCGCTGCAATACGCCGAGATCGTCGCGTGGCTCTCGGAGCGGCTGCCGGTGGACGCGATCGTGTGCAACGGCGCGGGCAACTTCGCCGTCTGGGTGAACCGTTATTTCCGCTACAAGCGCTACCGCACGCAGCTCGCGCCCACCAGCGGCTCGATGGGCTACGGCGTGCCGGCGGCGGTGGCGGCGAAGATCGCGCACCCGGAGCGCACCGTGATCGCGGTCGCGGGCGATGGCGACTTCCTCATGAACGGGCAGGAGATCGCGACCGCCGCGCAGTACGGCGCGGCGGTCATCGTCGTGGTCGTCAACAACGGCATGTACGCCACGATCCGCATGCACCAGGAGCGCGAGTTCCCGGAGCGCGTCTCGGGCACCGAGCTCGCGAACCCGGATTTTGCCGCCTACGCGCGCGCCTTCGGCGGGCACGGCGAGACGGTCGAGCGCACCGCCGACTTCGCGCCCGCGTTCGAGCGCGCGCTCGCCTCGGGCAAGACCGCGATCATCGAGCTGAAGATCGACCCGGAGGCAATCACGCCGACGACGACCCTGAGCGCGATCCGCGCCGCGGCGCTCAAGCGTCGGGGTGGATGAGATGGCAGCTGGCCAGCCGCGCCTCGCCGGCAAGACGGCGATCGTCGTAGGCGCCGGGCAAAGCCCGGGCGAGGGGCTGGGCAACGGCCGCGCGACGGTGATGCGATTTGCGCAGGAGGGCGCGAAGGTGATGGCGCTCGACCGCGACCTCGCCTCCGCGCAGGAGACGGTCGCCATGGCGGGCGGCGACTGCTTCGCATTCTCGGCCGACGTCACGAAGGAGGCGACGCTCGCCGCAGCGGTCGCCGAGGCCGAGCGGCGCTGGGGCCGCATCGACATCCTGCACTACAACGTGGGCGTGTCCATCGCCGGCGGCGACAAGCCGCTCCTCGAGATCACCGAGGAGGCGTTCGACCGCGTCATGACCATCAACCTGCGCGGCGCGGTGATGGCCTGCAAGCACGTCATCTCGGTGATGCGGCGCCAGCGCTCGGGCTCGATCCTCATGATCTCCTCCATCGCCGCGATCGAGAAGTATCCGCTGGTCACCTACAAGGCGACCAAGTCGGCGATGATCGCCTTCACGCAGCAGGTGGCGATCCAGAACGCCGAGTTCGGCATCCGCGCCAACGTGATCCTCCCCGGGCTCATGGATACGCCGATGGCGATGGAGGCGCGCGTGCGGGCGACCGGCCGCAGCCGGGCGGACATCGCGGCCGAGCGCGACAAGCGCGTGCCGCTGGGGCACAAGATGGGCACGGCGTGGGACGTCGCCAACGCCGCGCTCTTCCTCGCCTCCGACGAGGCAAGCTTCATCACCGGGGTCGCGCTCCCGGTGGACGGCGGCGGCGCCATAAACATCGGCTGAGCGCTTGACCCTTTCGCTTCGCGTTTTCGTTTCACTCCTCATGGGCCCGCGCTTTGCGGGCCGGACCTAAATGAGGAGTGAACATGAAATTTTTCACGACGCTTAGCGCGGCGGCGCTCGCCGCCATCTCCACTCACGCCGCCGCGGTCGGCAGGCTGGCCGATGTGACGGTCTTCGACCGCAGCGAGAACCGGCAGCTGCCGGTCCATTGGCACGGGGGCCGCGCCTACGTGGCCGGCAAGCCCGGCAACGAGTACGCGGTGCGCGTGCGCAACCGCGCCGGCGAGGACGTGCTCGCGGTGATCTCGGTGGACGGCGTCAACGTCGTGACCGGCGAGACCGCGACGCCGCAGCAAAGCGGCTACGTGCTCACGCCTTGGCGGCTGCTCGACCTCAACGGCTGGCGCAAGGACCTCTCGCGCACCGCCGCGTTCTACTTCACGCCGCTGCCGGACTCCTACGCCGCGCGCACCGGCCGGCCGGACAACGTCGGGGTGATCGGCGTGGCGCTGTTCCGCAAGAAGCAGCCGGCCGAGATCAGCCAGATCGCGCCGCTCCCGCCATCGCCGCGGCCGTTCCAGCGCAGCGAGGCCTCGCGTGAGTCGCGCGAGGCCTCGGAGGCGCGCTCGCCGGCTGCCGGCGCAGCGACGCCCGCGCCCGAGTCCGCCCCGGCCGAGGCGCAGGACGCCGCGCGCGCGCAGGCGCCCGCCGCCAGACTCGGCACCGGGCACGGCCGCAGCGAGACTTCGCACGCGCGCTACGTCAGCTTCGAGCGCGCGACGCCCGAGCCCGCCGAGGTGGTGACGATCTACTACGACAGCCACCGCAACCTGGTGGCGCGCGGCGTGATCCGCGAGCCGCGCCCGCTGCCGCACCTGCACCCGAGCCCGTTCCCCGGCTTCGTGCCCGATCCCGGCGCGTAAACTATGCGGGGTGGAGGCGTCCGACGAAGCTCTCATGCTCGCTTACCGGGAGGGTGACGCCGCCGCCTTCGACCGGCTCTACGCCAGGCACAAGGGCGCGCTCTTTCGATTCGTGCTGCGCTCCATCAGGGAGCGCGCCCGCGCCGAGGAGCTCTACCAGGAGATCTGGATGCGCGTGATCGAGGCGCGCGCTCGCTACGAGGCGACCGCCAGGTTCACCACGTGGCTGTTCACCATCGCGCACAACCGCCTCACCGACCACTGGCGCAAGAAAGGATTGAGCCTGGTGTCGCTGGACGATCCCGACGATCCGCCGGCCGACCCGCCGGCCGGGCCTGAAGCCGAGCCGCTTGCGCGCCTCGAGGGGCGCGAGCGGCTCGCGCGTTTCGCGCGCGCGCTGGAGGAGCTGCCGCCCGCGCAGCGCGAGGCGTTCCTGCTTCGCGAGGAAGGGGGCATGAGCGTCGCCGAGATCGCGCGCGCAACAGGCGCGAACGAAGAGGCCGCAAAGAGCCGGCTGCGCTACGCGATGGCGAAACTGAAGGAGGCCGCGGGCGATGACTGAGCGCGAAGACGACGTGCGCGTCTCGCAGCGCTACCGCGAGCTGGGCGCGGAGCAGCCGCCGCGCGAGCTGGATGCCGCAATCCTCGCCGCAGCGCATCGCGAGGCGGGCGCGCGGCCCGCGCCGCTCGTCTCGCCGGGCGCACGCCGCCGCTGGTACCTGCCGCTCGCCGCCGCGGCGGTGATCGTGCTCTCGGTCGCGGTCACGGTGCACATGCAGCGCGAGGACCCCGGGATGGAATCGCCAGCGCCGCTCGCGAAACAGGTCGTCCCCGCCGCGCCGCCGCCGGCAGCGCCGCAGGCTTCCGCCATCCAGCCAGCGCCCGCAGCGCCGCCGGTGGCACGGCTGCCTGCCGAGCCGCGGCAGCCCAGGACGCTTGCGGAAGCCGCTCGCCGCGGCATCGTGACGCCGCCCGCAATGGACGATGTCGCGCGCGCGGACAAGTCCTTCACGCCCGATCCGCCGTCCGCGGCGCGAGAGGAGGCTGTCGTCGCGGCAGCGCCCCGGCCGCCTGCGGCGCCCGCCTCGGCCGAGCCGCCCGTTCCGCGTGCCGGGGTCGGGAAACCTGCCGTGTTGCCGCCAGTGGTCGCCGAGAGCCGGATGTCGCGCGAGTCGGCCGATATGGCGTCGAAGCCCGCGGGGAATGTCGGTGCCGCCGCCGGAGCCGCCGCGCCGCCCGCCGCGCGCAGCGACGCAGACCCGCAGCGTGTGCTGACGCCGAAGATGCGCGCGGTCGAGGCGCGCGACCGGGTGGCGCAGCTGCAGGAAACGCCGGAGAAGTGGCTCGAACGCATTGCCGAGCTGCGCGGGGCAAGCCGGCACGACGAGGCCGACAAGCAGCTCGCCGAGTTCAGGCAGCGCTACCCCGATTACCGCATCCCCCCGGAGATGCTGGACAAGGTCGAGCGGCCGCGCTGACCCCCCGGGCGGGAGGGGTGCGCAGCGCCGGGCTTGACATCGTTTCCATAGTTCCATATATTTCGAATCATGGAAACGAAACAGGCGGTCGCCGCCCTGGGCGCGCTGGCGCAGGACACGCGCCTCGCGATCTTCCGTCACCTCGTGGACGCGGGCCCCGAGGGGCTCGCGGTGGGCAGCATCGCCGAGGAGGTCGGCGCGAGCGGCGCCACGCTGTCGTTCCATCTCAAGGAGCTCGCCCAGGCGGGGCTGGTGACGCCGCGCCAGGAGGGCCGCTACATCTTCTATTCCGCCAACTACGTCGCGATGCGCGCGCTGCTCGCGTTCCTGAGCGCGAACTGCTGCCGCCGCACGGCCACAAGGAGGGCCGCATGAAGCGCTTTCACGTCCACGTCTCGGTCGAGGATCTCGACAAGAGCATCCGCTTCTATTCCACCGTCTTCGGGCAGGGCCCGGCGGTGCAGAAACCCGATTACGCGAAATGGATGCTGGAGGACCCGCGCATCAACTTCGCGATCTCGAAGCGCGGCGCGCGCGCCGGCGTGGACCACCTCGGCATCCAGGTGGACACGGACGAGGAGCTGAAGGAGCTGCGCAACCGCGCCGCGGCCGCGGACCTCGCGGCGCTCGATCAAACGAATGCCACCTGCTGCTACGCCAAGTCCGACAAGTACTGGCTGCTCGACCCGCAGGGCGTGGCCTGGGAGACCTACCGCACGCTCGACAGCGCCCCGACCTACGGCGGCGACACGCTCGGCGCGGCGAAGGGGAAAGTCGCGAAGATCCCGGTCGCGCTGGCGTCGGCCGCCTGCTGCGAGCCCGCGGGGCTCAGGTAGCGGGCTTTTCCCCAGCCGCCTGCAGGAACACGGCGGCCGAGTCGAGCTTGCCGAGCTGCGCGCGCCGGCCCGCCTGGTACTGGCTCCTGACGAGCGAGGCGATCGGCGCGGGGCGGTCCACTTCCTGCGCGAGCGCGAGGAAGTAGCGCAGGTCCTTCTCCATCAGCTCGAGCTGGAACTGCGCCGAGAAGTCGCGCTTGAACATCTTGGGGAGCTTCGACTTCAGCAGCCGCGAGCCGGCCGCGCCTTCGCCGAGGATCTCGAGCGCCGCGTCGCGGTCGATGCCCGCGGCCTCGGCGACTTGGGCCGCCTCGGCGAGCGCCGCGGTGGTCGTGCCCGAGAGCATGTTGTTCACCAGCTTGATGGTCGCGCCGGCGCCCGGGCCGCCCATGAGCTTCGACATGCGGCCCATCGCCGCGAAGAGCGGCTGCGCCTTGTCGAACGCGGCCTTCTCGCCGCCGACCATGAAGACCAGCTCCTTGCCCTGCGCCTGCGCGAGCGACCCGGACACCGGTGCATCCAGGTAGTGGCAGCCTTTTGCGGAAGCCGCTTTCGCGACTTCGCGCGCCATCGCCGGCGTGTTGGTGCTCGAATCGATGAGAATCGTGCCCGCCGCCGCGCCGGCGAGTGCGCCGTCGGTCCCGAGCATCACCGCGCGCGTGGCCGCGTCGTCGGCGACGATCGAGACCACGAACTCGGCGCCCTTCGCCGCTTCCGCCGGCGTCGCGCACACGGTCGCGCCCTTGTCGGCCGCCGCCCTGGTCTTGGCGCGGTCGCGGTTGTAGACGCGCAGCCTGTGCCCGGCCGCGATCAGGTTCTGCGCCATGCGCGAGCCCATCGCGCCCAGGCCGATGAATGCCACCGTAGTCATGTCTCACTCTCCTGAAGTCGCCATCGCAAAGGGGCGATAGTGTAATCGCTACGCACGCCGCCCGGCGCCGCCGCAAGGGGTCCCCATCGGGCCGCACGGAGCCGTGCCGCGCGCGGAGGGAGCAGACCGAGCACTGTCCGAGCCCGTAAGAGGAGTAGGGCGAGTTGCGCAGGTCTCCGACGATCCGCGGCTCTGAGGCGAGGGCACCGCTCGCCGTTCTTCTGGGTCTCAGGCGAGCGGCGCGGCCCTGGGGAAGGCGGTGGCGCCGGGCGGGGCGCCTCCAGCGGGCCAAAGTGTAAAGCGTGACTTTACACTGCGGCGCCCCAGCACCGCGTGTTCCTAGTGGTGCAGGATCTTGGAGAGAAAGAGCTGCGCGCGCTCGGAGCGCGGGGTGCCGAAGAACTCGTCCTTCGGGGCGTCCTCCACGATCTTGCCGCCGTCCATGAAGATGACGCGGTGCGCGACCTTGCGCGCGAAGCCCATCTCGTGCGTCACCACCATCATGGTCATGCCTTCCTGCGCGAGCTCCACCATCACGTCGAGCACCTCGTTGATCATCTCCGGGTCGAGGGCGGAAGTCGGCTCGTCGAACAGCATCGCGATCGGGTCCATGCACAGCGCCCGCGCGATCGCGACGCGCTGCTGCTGGCCGCCGGAGAGCTGGCCCGGGTACTTGTCCTTGTGGGCGGCGAGGCCCACGCGGTCCAGCAGCTTCATCGCCTTCTCGGTCGCCGCCTCGGGCGCGCGCCCGAGCACCTTGACCTGCGCGAGCGTGAGGTTCGCCGTCACCGGCATGTGCGGGAACAGCTCGAAGTTCTGGAACACCATGCCGATGCGCGCGCGCAGCTTGGAGAGGTCGGTCTTCCTGTCGCCCACCGGCACGCCGTCGACGTAGATCTCGCCCTTCTGGAAGGGCTCGAGCGCGTTCACGCACTTGATGAGGGTGGACTTGCCGCTGCCCGAGGGGCCGCACACCACCACCACCTCGCCCTTGGCGACCTCGGTCGAGCAGTCGGCGAGCACCTGGAACTTGTCGTACCACTTGCTGACGCTGCGGATGCTGATCATCGGCGGTCCTATCGGGGAATGGCGATTCGCGCCTGCATGCGCCGCACGCCGTACGAGGCGGTGAAGCTGACGGCGAAGTACACGAGCGCGGCGAAGAGGTACATCTCGACCAGGCGATGGTCGCGGTTTGCGACCTTGGCGGCGGCGCCGAGGAAGTCGGTCACCGAGAGCACGTAGACGAGCGAGGTGTCCTGGAAAAGGATCACCGTCTGCGTGAGCAGCACCGGGGTCATGTTGCGGAACGCCTGCGGCAGCACCACCTGCGCCATGGTCTGCCAGTAGTTCAAGCCCAGCGCATAGCCCGCCGACACCTGGCCGCGCGGCACCGACTGGATGCCGGCGCGCATGATCTCGCAGTAGTAGGCCGCCTCGAACATGGTGAAGGTGACGACGCAGCTCCAGAATGCGCCCACCTTGATCGTCTCTTTGGCGCCGATCAGCCAGCCGCCGATCCACGGCACGAGGAAGTAGAACCAGAAGATGACCAGCACCAGCGGCACCGAGCGCATCAGGTTCACGTAGGCGCCTGCGGGAACGCCGAGAACGGCGTGCGAGGAAAGCCGCATCATCGCGAGCAGCGTGCCGAACACGATTCCGCCCGCCATCGCGAGCGCGGTGAGCGTGACCGTGAAGGTCATGCCGTCGAGGAATAGGAACCCGAGCGAGCGCCGGATGACGTCGAAATCGAACCCCGCGAACATCACGAAGAACCACGATGCGCAGCGGTGCAGAAACCGCCTGCACCGCAGCGCGAAACGTTCGGGAAAAGCGCCACGCTCAATGCCCTGCCTGTGTCGTGGCGGCGGTGCCGATGAAGCCCGGCACGCGCACCTTCCTCTCAAGCGCGCGCATGCCGAACACCACCACGATGTTGACCAGGATGTAGATGACGGTGGCCGCGGCGAAGGCCTCGAACACCTGGAAGCTGAACTCCTGCATGGCGCGCGCGCGGCCGGTGAGCTCGAGCAGCCCGATCGTCAGCGCCACGGCCGAGTTCTTGATCGTGTTCATGAACTCGGAGGTGAGCGGCGGCAGGATGATGCGGAAGGTCATCGGCAGCAGCACGTAGCGGTAGGTCTGCGCGGTGGTCAGGCCGAGCGCCGTGCCCGCCATCTGCTGGCCGCGCGGCAGCGACTGGATGCCGGCCCTGACCTGCTCGGCGATGCGCACCGACATGTAGATGCCCAGGCACAGCACCGCCGGCACGTAGGAGGCCCACGGCGGCGGCATCCGCTTGATCGCGTCGCCCAGGTCCTTGGGCAGCAGCTCGGGCAGCACGAAGAACCACAGGAACATCTGCACGATGAGCGGGATGTTGCGAAACAGCTCGACGTAGCCCGCGCAGGCGCGCTCGAGCCACTTCCAGCGCAGGGTGCGCAGCGTCCCGACCACCGCGCCGATCGACAGCGCGATCACCCACGCGGCGAGCGCCGTGGCGAGCGTCCAGACCAGGCCCACCAGCAGGTAATGCAGGTACGTACCCGAGCCGCCCGGCTCGGCCTGGAAGAGGATTGCCCAGTTCCAGTTGTACTTCACGGTCGCTGCAAACGAAACGGGGGACCAAGTCCCCCGTCACTCGTGTTCCGGACTGCCGCGCCTACTGGTAATCCTTCGGATCGCCGGAGCTCGTCGGGCTGGCGATCACCTTCCTGAGCTGCGCGCCCATCGGCACGTTCATGTTGATGCCCTTGGGCGGGATCGGCGAGGTGAACCACCTGGCGTAGATCTTGTTGATTTCGCCGCTCTTGAACAGCGCCGTGATCGCGGCGTCGACCGACTTCTTGAACGCCGCATCGTCCTTGCGCACCATCATGCCGTAGGGCTCCACCGACAACGCCTCGGGCGCGATGGCGTAGTCGCCGGGGCTCTTGGAGCTGGCGACCAGGCCCGCGAGCAGGATGTCGTCCATGGCGAAGGCCACCGCGCGGCCGGTCTCGACCATGAGGAAGGCCTCCGAGTGGCCGTTCGCCGACACCACGTTCATGCCGAGGTTGCGCGCGGCGTTGAGCTCGGTGATCTGCTTGATGTTGGTGGTGCCGGCGGTCGAGACGATCGTCTTGCCCTTCATGTCGTCCAGTTTCCGGATGTTGGACGACTTCTTCGCCACCAGGCGGTTGGCGGTGACGAAGGTGGTGACCGCGAACCACACCTGCTTCTGGCGCTCGAGGTTGTTGGTGGTCGAGCCGCACTCCAGGTCGATGGTGCCGTTCGCCATCAGCGGGATGCGATTGGCGGAGGTGACCAGCTGGTACTTGACCTCGATCTTCGGCATCTTCAGCTCGGCCTTGAGCGCGTCCACCACGCGGCTGCAGATGTCCATCGAGTAGCCGACCGGCTGCTGCTTGTCGTCGTAGTACGAGAACGGGATCGAGGCGTCGCGGTGGCCGATGGTGATGGTGCCGCTGTCCTTGATCTTCTTCAGCGTGCCTTCCTGCGCGCCGGCGGTGCCGGCGACGGCGAGCGCCGCGGCGAGCGCGAGCAGAATGCGGGCGGGTTTCATGCGTCTCCTCCTGTGGAAAGGTTCGGGATTCTCGGCAACGCCTGAAGGGGTGTCAAGCAACCGGACCGCAATCCCGGGCGGCGCGGCGATAGAATCGGGTCAAAGGAGGAGTGCCTGCCATGAAGCCAAGCCCCGCAGCCACGCCGCGCGAAAGCGCGCGCGGGAACCCGACTTTCGAACAAGTGCTCGCAAGGCGCCGTTTCCTGCAGGCAACCGGCGCCGCGGTGGCGGCCGCAGCGATCCCGGGCTGCGCCACAGGGCCGGGCGGCGTCTCGCCCGTCATCGGCTTCACGCCGGTCGCGGCCTCGGCCGAGGACGCGCTGCGCGTGCCGCCGGAGTACACGACGCAGGTGCTGTTCCGCTGGGGCGATCCGGTGGGGATCGCGGGCGCGATGCCCGAGTTCCGCATGGACGCCTCGAATTCGGCCGCCGAGCAGGCGGTGCAGGCCGGCATGCACCACGACGGCATGCACTACTACCCCCTGCCGCGCGGCTCGAAGCGCCCGGACCACGGCCTGCTCGCGATCAACCACGAATACGCCGACGTGAACCTGCTGCACACCGACGGGCAGCAGACCTGGAGCGCGGAGAAGGTGGCGAAGAGCCAGCACGCGATGGGCGTCTCGGTGATCGAGGTGAAGCTGGCGGACGGGCGCTGGCAGGTGGCGCGACCGTCGAAGTACGCCCGCCGCATAAGCGCGCGAACGCCGTGCGCGGTGTCCGGTCCGGCCGCCGGGCACGCACTGCTGCGCACCGCCGCCGACCCTTCTGGCCGGCGGATCATCGGCACCTTCAACGGCTGCGCGCACGGCTGGACGCCGTGGGGCACCTTCCTGTCCTGCGAGGAGAACTTCCAGTTCATGTTCGTGGACCGGGGCACGATTCCCCCCGAGCGGCGGCGCTTCGGTTTTTCGGCGAGGGGACGCAGCTACCGCTGGGACGAGCACGACGAGCGCTTCGATGCGGCCAAGCATCCCAACGAGGCGAACCGTTTCGGCTGGGTGGTCGAGATCGATCCCTACGACCCGTTCGCGGAGCCCGTGAAGCGCACTGCGCTAGGGCGCATGAAGCACGAGGGCGCGGCGTGCTCGGTCGGTGCCGACGGGCGGCTTGCCTTCTACATGGGCGACGACCAGGCGTTCGAATACGTCTACAAGTTCGTCACCGCGCGCGCCTGGAACCCTGCGGATCGCCCGGCGAACAAGGACCTGCTCGACGACGGCACGCTCTACGTCGCGCGCTTCAACGCCGACGGCACCGGCGACTGGCTGCCGCTGGTGCACGGGCGCGGCCCGGTCACCGCGGCGAACGGCTTCGCCGACCAGGGCGAGGTGGTGGTGAAGGCGCGCTTTGCCGCGGATCTCGTCGGCGCGACGAAGATGGACCGCCCGGAGTGGATCGTTCCGCATCCTGTGACGCGCGAGGTGTACTGCGCGTGCACCAACAACGCCGCGCGCGGCCGCGACAAGCTCGAGGGGCCGAATCCCGCCAACCGCCGGGCGAACAACGTGATGGGGCACATCATCCGCTGGCGCGAGGCGGGCGACGACGTCGCCGCGACGCGGTTCGTCTGGGACATGTTCGTCGAGGCTGGCGACCCGGCGCAGCCCGAGCCGCACAAGAAAGGCAACATCAGGGGCGACATCTTCGGCAGCCCCGACGGCCTGTGGATCGACTCGATGGGCACGCTCTGGGTGCAGACCGACATGTCGACCTCGCTGCTCAACAAGGGCGACCACACGAACTTCGGCAACAACCAGATGCTTGCGGTTGATCCTGCCACTGGCGTCTTCCGGCGCTTCCTCACCGGCCCGCGCGGCGCGGAGATCACGGGATTTCACACCACGCCGGACAACCGCACCGCGTTCGTCAACATCCAGCACCCGGGCGAGGGCTGGAAGGCGAACCCGCGCGAGGTGTCGAACTGGCCCGACTACGACCCGAGCGGCCGGCCGCGCTCGGCCACCGTCGTGATCAGGCGCAAGGACGGCGGAATCATAGGGACGTGAGGAAGTGAAGGAGTGAAGGAGTGAAGGAGTAAAGGAGGGAGGGAGTGAAGCAGGCGTTGCAGCCGATATGGGCGCCGGACGAGCAGGCGATCGAGAGCGCGCAGCTGACGCAGTTCGCGCGCCAGGTGATCCGCAAGCACCGGCTCGACTGCAACACCTATCCCGACTTCTACCGCTGGTCGGTCGAGAACCCGGAAATTTTCTGGGGCGAGGTCTGGGACTTCTGCGGCGTGGTCGCCTCGAAGAAGGGCTCCACGGTGCTCGTGGACGGCGACAAGATGCCGGGCGCGAAGTGGTTCCCGGAGGCGCGCCTCAACTACGCCGAGAACCTGCTGCGCCGAGGCGACCGCGGGGATGCGCTCGTGTTCTGGGACGAGACCGGCTTTCGCCGGCGCGTCAGCTACTCGGACCTGACGAGCGACGTGTCGCGCGCGGCGCAGGCGCTCGTGCAGCTCGGCCTGCGCGCAGGCGACCGCGCCGCCGCGTTCATCCCCAACCTGCCCGAGACCGCGATGCTCGCGCTCGCAGCGCTCTCGCAGGGGATGGTGTGGTCCTCGTGCTCGCCGGATTTCGGCGTCGAGGGCGTGCTGGAGCGCTTCGGGCAGATCGAGCCGAAAATCCTGTTCTGCGCCGACGGCTACCGCTACGCCGGACGCGAGCACGACTGCATTGAGCGCATCGCCGAGATTGCGGAAAAGCTCCCTGGCCTGCGCCGCGTTGTGGTGGTGCCGCACCTGCGCTCCAAACCTGATGTTTCCGGCATCCCCAAGGCGGTGCTGCTCGAGGACTGGCTGCGGCGGCACTCGCCGGGGGAGATCCAGTACGCGCAGTTGCCGTTCGACCACCCGGTCTACATCCTGTTCACTTCCGGCACCACCGGCGTGCCGAAGTGCATCGTGCACGGCGCGGGCGGCAGCCTCCTGCAGGGCCTCAAGATGTACAAGCTGCAGTTCGACGTGCGGCCCGGCGACAGGTTCTTCTTTTACTGCACCACCAACTGGGTGGTGTGGAACCTGCTCTTCGCCGGCCTGTGCGCCGAGGCGAGCGTGCTGCTGTACGACGGCTCGCCGTTCGAGCGCGGCGGCAGGATCCTGTTCGACATGGCGGCGGAGGAGCGCTGCACGCACTTCGGCACCTCCGCCAAGTTCATCGACGCGATCGAGAAGCGCGGCCTCGCGCCGGCGGAGACGCACGACCTCGCGGCGCTGCGCATGATCCTCTCGACCGGCTCGCCGCTGGTGCCGGAGAGCTACGACTACGTCTACGAGAGCGTCAAGCGCGACGTGTGCCTGAGCTCGATTTCGGGCGGCACCGACATCATGGCGGCGTTCGCGGATGCGAACGCCGTGCTGCCGGTGTACCGCGGCGAGCTGCAATGCCGCTCGCTCGGCATGGCGGTCGAGGTGTTCGACGAGGAGGGCCGCTCGATCGTGGGGCAGAAAGGGGAGCTCGTCTGCACCAAGCCCTTTCCCTCGATGCCGCTCGGCTTCTGGAACGACCGCCACGGCGAGAAGTACCACGCCGCCTACTTCGCGAAATACCCGAACGTCTGGACGCACGGCGACTGGTGCGAGCTCACCGAGCGCGGCACCATGATCGTCTACGGCCGCTCGGACGCGACGCTCAACCCGGGCGGCGTGCGCATCGGCACCGCGGAGATCTACCGCCAGGTCGAGAAGATCGACGAGGTCGAGGAATCGGTCGCGATCGGACAGCTCTGGCCGCCCGAGCGGCCCGCGGACACGCGCGTCGTGCTCTTCGTGCGGCTGCGGCCCGGCTACGCGCTCGATGCGGCGCTGGAGGAAAAGATCCGCCAGCGCGTGCGCGCCAACACCACCCCGCGCCACGTGCCGGCGAAGATCGTGCAGGTGGCCGACATCCCGCGCACCAAGAACGGCAAGGTGGTCGAGCTCGCGGTGCGCGCAGCGGTGAACGGCATGCCGATCGGCAATACGGAGGCGCTCGCCAATCCCGAGGCGCTGGAGCTTTTCAAGAACCTCCCCGAGCTGGCGGCCTAGCTGCCGCTCACGGCACCAGGCGTCGAAGCCTGCCCATCGCGTGCCGGAAGCGCGACCGCCCCACAAGGCTGTGGTGGTAAGTGAGCGGGAAGATGCGGTGAAGCTCCTCGACGAACTCGCCGGGCGGTACAGCGTGCGGTCCGGCGCTCGCCGAAGCGCTCGGGCGGTCCGATTCCACGCCGCAACGGTCGATCAGGACGATGAGCATTGCGGCACTGACCGCGCCCGTCGCGACCACCAGCACGAAGACCATCGGCGACCAGGCCACCCACATCGCAACCGGAAGCGCCGAGAGAACAAGCCCGAACGCGGTGGCGCCGGCCCTCGCGAGCTGTTCCGGCAGTGCCCGTTGCCTGGAGGACGTCGGCATGACGACCTAATGCAGCGTCGCGCGCCGGCCTTCGTAGATGCCCTGCAGCAGCCGCAGCGACCCGCGGCAGATCGCCTCGTGGGTGAGGGCGTGGCCCAGGTCCTCGATCACGTCAAGCGTCACCGGCACGTGCAAGCCTTGCAGGACGCGCGCGGCGCGCTCAGCGTGCACGCGCGACACCACCGAGTCGTAGCCGCCGTGCACCAGGTGGATGCGCGCGCCGATGCGCGAGCCGAGCTTGGGCAGGCCCGCGAAGCGCGCCGAGTAGGCCACCACCGCGCCGGCCAGTCCGGGCACCGATTTGACCGCCTCCAGTGCCACCGTTCCGCCTTGCGAGTAGCCGATCAGCACCGTGCGCTCGCCCGGGACGCGGTAGTTGGTCTGCTCGCGGCGCACCAGCGCCTCGATCCTCGGCAGGATCGCCTCGACGCGGGCGAGCCGGTTGTCGTCGTTCAGGCCCCGGGTCGAGTACCACTGCTGGCTTTCGCGATCGCTCCCGTAGGCGGCGAACCCGGTGGGCACCACCAGCGCCGCGCTGGGGAAACGCGCCTGGAACTTGAACGCCGCCGGGATCATCGAGCGGGCGTCGCCGCCGCTGGCATGCAGGAAGACGAACAGGTGGTTGGCCTTGTGCTCCGGGGTGGGGCCGAAGCGGTAGACCTTGCCGTAGTGCATGGCCCGGCCATTCTCGCGCCGCGCGGGGCGTTCTGTAAACTGCCCCGCGCCCAAAGTTCGAGGAGCAGGCCATGTCGCTGTATCCGAAGCAATTCAGCCGCGAGTTCTTCCGCGCCTTCTGGGCGCTCGCCAAGCCCTACTGGGTGTCCAGGGAACGCGGCAAGGGGCTGCTGCTGCTCGCCGCGGTGGTCGGCCTGACCCTGGGGTTGGTGTGGCTGGAGGTGCAATTCAACGCCTGGTACAACGACTTCTACAACAGTCTTGAGAAAAAGGAGCAGGACAAGTTCTACGCCGCGCTGGGCAAGTTCACCATCCTGGCGTGCGGCTTCATCGTGGTGGCGGTCTACAAGCTGTACCTGCAGCAGATGCTGCAGATCGAGTGGCGCAGCTGGCTCACCGAGCGGCTGCTCGCCGACTGGCTGAAGGACCGGGCCTACTACCGCATCCAGCTGCTGGAGCGCGGCACCGACAACCCGGACCAGAGGATCGCCGAGGACCTGCGCCTGTTCGTGGACCTGACGCTGTCGCTCTCGCTCGGGCTGCTGTCGGCAGTGGTGACGCTGATTTCCTTCGTCGCCATCCTGTGGGGTCTCTCGGGCGCGGTGACGCTGCTCGGTGTGACGGTGCCCGGCTACATGGTGTGGTTCGCGCTGCTCTACGCGGTCGCCGGCACTTGGCTCACCCACCTCATCGGCCGGCCGCTGGTGGGAATGGATTTCAACCAGCAGCGCTTCGAGGCCGATTTCCGCTTCGCGCTCGTGCGCCTGCGCGAGAACGGCGAGGGCGTGGCGCTCTACAAGGGCGAGGGCGGTGAGATGGCAAACTTCCGGGCGCGCTTCGCCAACGTGATCGGCAACTGGTGGGCGATCATGAAAAAGCGCAAGCAACTCGGCTGGTTCACCTCGTTCTACGGCCAGTTCGCGGTGATCTTTCCCTACGTGGTCGCGGCGCCGCGCTACTTCAGCGGCGCGATTCCGCTGGGCGGGCTCGTCCAGACCGCGACCGCGTTCGCGCAGGTGCAGGGCGCGCTGTCCTGGTTCATCGGCGCCTACCCGCAGTTCGCAGAGTGGAAGGCGACCGTGGACCGCCTGACGACCTTCTCGCAGGCGATCGAGCATGCGCGCGCCGAGGCCGAGCGCCTGGACGGCGATCGAGTCGAGGGCGAGGCACCGGAGACGCTGGCGCTCGACGGACTCGCGCTCGCGCTGCCGCAGGGGCAGCCGCTGCTCGCGCCCACCACGCTCAGGCTGAACAAAGGCGAGTCGGTGCTGATCACCGGGCCCTCGGGCGCGGGCAAGAGCACGCTGTTCCGCGCGCTCGCCGGAATCTGGCCATACTGGAAGGGGCGCATCGAGCTGCCCAGGGGCGCGCGGCTGCTGTTCCTGCCGCAGAAGCCCTACCTGCCGATCGGCGCGCTCAAGCACGCCACGTGCTATCCGGCCGCGGCGGCGCAGATCAGCGACGATGCGGTGGCCGAGGCGCTGCGCGCGGTGGGCCTCGCGCACTTCGCGGGGGACCTCGCGCGCGAGGAGAACTGGGCGCAGGTGCTCTCGGGCGGCGAGCAGCAGCGGCTCGCGTTCGCGCGCGTGCTGCTGAACGCGCCCGACTGGGTGTTCATGGACGAGGCGACCGCGTCGCTGCCGGAAAACGCGCAGCGCGCGCTCTACGCGCTGGTGGCGGCGCGCCTGCCGCAGACCACGGTGGTCTCGATCGGCCACCGCGCGAGCCTCGCCGAGTTCCATGCCCGCAGGCTCGCCTGGAGCGGCACCGCGGGCGGGGCGCCTGCGCTCGTCGCCGCCTGAGCGTTCCCCGCGCCGCCCCCGGACAGGCAACCCGAGGCCGGCCAAGTGTAAAGTATGACTTTACACTTGGCCCGCCGCGGGCCCGTTCGCTTCCGGGACGCGCGGCAGCGTGCGCAGCGCGCACAGCAGCTTCGCCGGCGGCGGCACCAGGCGCCGCGCCCCGAGGTCGAGCCAGCCGCCGGCGCTGGTGACGCGCGCCGCGAGCCTGCCGTCGGCGCGGTAGAACTCGTTGCGCATCGTGAAGCGGCTGCCGTCCTCGCTCAGCGCAGCCATGGCGAGCGTCACGCGAAGCGGCTCGAGCAGTCCCACTTCCTTGTAGTACTCCAGCGCGTCCTTCATGATCACCGGCCCGATTCTCAGGGCGACGAACTGCGACATCGGGAAGCCGTTCTCGGAAAAGAACATCATGCGCAGGTCCGCCGCCTTGTCGAGATAGGCGGTATTGCGCATGTGGGAGTTGAAGTCCATGTCTCCCCAGCTCGCCATCATCGTCTTCTCGTACATGGATTCCCTCTGTTGTTCGCCCCTGGAAGCGTCACGCGGCGCGCCGGCGCGGGCCGGCGCGGCCGCCGCCGAGCGCCTGGCGCAGGTACCGCCCGGTGTGGCTCGCCTTGGACGCGGCGATCTGCTCGGGCGTGCCCTCGGCGACGATGCGGCCGCCGCCATCGCCGCCCTCGGGCCCGAGGTCGATCACCCAGTCGGCGGTCTTGACGACGTCGATGTTGTGCTCGATCACCACCACGGTGTTGCCGGCGTCGCGCAGCCGGTGCAGCACCTGCAGCAGCAGCTTGATGTCGTGGAAGTGAAGCCCCGTGGTGGGCTCGTCCAGGATGTAGAGCGTGCGCCCGGTGTCGCGGCGCGACAGCTCCAGCGAGAGCTTGACGCGCTGCGCCTCGCCGCCCGAGAGCGTGGTGGCGCTCTGCCCGAGCTGGATGTATCCGAGGCCGACGTCGGCAAGCGTCTCGAGCTTGCGCGCGAGAGCAGGAACGGCGGAGAAGAACTCGCGCGCCTCGCTCGCCGTCATCTGCAGCACCTCGTGGATGTTGCGGCCCTTGTAGCGGATCTCGAGCGTCTCGCGGTTGTAGCGCTTGCCGTGGCAGACGTCGCAGGCGACGTAGACGTCGGGCAGGAAGTGCATCTCGACCTTGGTGACGCCGTCGCCCTGGCAGGCCTCGCAGCGCCCGCCCTTGACGTTGAAGGAGAAGCGCCCCGGATCGTAGCCGCGCGCGCGCGCCTCGGGCACGCCGGCGAAGAGCTCCCGGATCGGGGTGAAAAGGCCGGTATAGGTGGCGGGATTGGAGCGCGGCGTGCGGCCGATCGGGCTCTGGTCCACGCTCACCACCTTGTCGAAGTGCTCCAGCCCCTGCACGGATTCGTAGGGTGCAGGGTCCTCGGCCGAGCCGTACAGGTGCCGCGCAAGCAGCGCGTAAAGGGTGTCGTTGATGAGCGTGGACTTGCCCGAGCCGGAGACGCCGGTGACGGATACGAACAGCCCGATGGGCAGGCTGAGGTTCGCCCTCTTGAGGTTGTTGCCGCTCGCCCCGCTCACCACCAGCCGCTTCGATGTCACCCGGTTGCGCAACGCAGGGATGTCGATCGATAGCTCTCCTGAAAGGTATTTTCCTGTAAGCGAGCGCTGGCTTTCAATGATCTGGGCGGGTTTTCCTTCGGCGATGATCTCGCCGCCAGCCGGACCCGCCCCGGGGCCCATGTCCACCACGTGGTCGGCGGCCCGGATCGCCTCCTCGTCGTGCTCCACGACGATCACGCTGTTGCCCAGGTCGCGCAGCCGCTGCAGGGTCTCGATCAGCCGCGCGTTGTCGCGCTGGTGCAGTCCGATCGAAGGCTCGTCCAGCACGTACATCACGCCGGTGAGGCCCGACCCGATCTGCGAGGCAAGCCGGATGCGCTGCGCCTCGCCGCCCGAGAGCGTTGCCGCCGGGCGCTCGAGCGAGAGGTAATCCAGCCCCACGTTCACCAGGAACTCCAGCCGCGCCGCGATCTCGCGCAGGATGCGCTCGGCGACCTGCGCGCGCGCGCCCTCGAGCGCGAGGCCGCGGAAGAACGCGAGCGCTTCCTTGAGCGGCAGGCAGGAGAGCTGGTGGATGCTGTGCCCGGCGATGCGCACGTGGCGCGCCTCGCGCCGCAGGCGCGCGCCGCCGCAGTCCGGGCACGGCCGGGTGGCGCGCAGCTTGGCGAGCTCCTCGCGCACCACCGCCGAGTCGGTCTCGCGGTAGCGGCGCTCGAGGTTCGGGATCACGCCCTCGAAGGCGTGCTCGCGGAGCTGCGTGCGCCCGCCCGCGGTGGGGTAGCGGAATGCGATCTTCTCCTTGCCCGAGCCCTCGAGGATCAGCGCCTGCACCTTGTCCTCGAGCACTTCCCAGGGCGCCTCGACGTCGAAGCCGTAGTGCGCGGCGAGCGCCGCCAGCATCGAGTAGTAGAAATGGTTGCGCCGGTCCCAGCCCCGGATCGCGCCGCTCGCGAGCGACAGGTTCGGGTGCGCGACCACGCGCCGCGGATCGAAGAATTCCACCGCGCCGAGGCCGTCGCACGACGGGCAGGCGCCCGCGGGGTTGTTGAACGAGAACAGGCGCGGCTCGAGCTCGGCGAGCGCGTAGTCGCACACCGGGCAGGCATAGCGCGCCGAGAACACGTGCTCCTTGCCGCTGTCGGCTTCGACCACCATCGCGCGCCCGCCGGCGTGGCGCAGCGCGGTCTCGAACGATTCGGCGAGCCGCTGCTTGGCGTCGGCGCGCGCGCGCAGCCGGTCCACCACCACGTCCACCGAGTGCTTGACGTTGCGCGCCAGGCGCGGCGGCGTGCCGGGGCCCGCGGCATCCAGCTCAACCACGCGGCCATCGATGCGCACGCGCGTGAAGCCTTGCGCACGCAGTTCGTCGAGCAACTCGGCCTGCTCGCCCTTGCGGCCCGCCACCACGGGCGCAAGGATCATGATGCGCGTGTCCTCGGGCAGCGCGAGCGCGTGGTCCACCATCTGCGCCACCGACTGCGCCTCGAGCGCGATGCCGTGCTCGGGGCAATTGGGCGTGCCGACGCGGGCAAACAGCAGCCTCAGGTAGTCGTGGATCTCGGTCACCGTGCCGACGGTCGAGCGCGGGTTGTGGCTCGCGGCCTTCTGCTCGATCGCGATCGCGGGCGACAGGCCCTCGATCAGGTCGACGTCGGGCTTTTCCATCAGCTCGAGGAACTGGCGCGCGTAGGCCGAGAGCGACTCGACGTAG
Organism: uncultured Enterobacteriaceae bacterium; assembly: GCA_964627075.1. Classification (GTDB taxonomy): domain Bacteria; phylum Pseudomonadota; class Gammaproteobacteria; order Burkholderiales; family SG8-39; genus 2-02-FULL-66-14. Next base: position 48,478 of record CAZVHU010000003.1, read on the forward strand.
CGCCGCTGGCCTTCGGCGTACAGCGTGTCGAAGGCGAGCGAGGATTTTCCGGAGCCCGAAAGCCCCGTGATCACCACCAGCCGGTTGCGCGGCAGCTCGAGGTTGAGGTTCTTGAGGTTGTGCGTGCGTGCGCCGCGGATGCGGATCGATTCCATGCAGCAGGTCGTCAAAACGAACCTGTTACTATAGCTTTTTCCGCGTTTCCGGCGCCACGCCCGCAGCATTTCCATGAGCAGAGCCGACCGCATGACCCGGACCGAACTGCGCGCCGGGAGCAGCCTCGCCGGCGTCTTCGGGCTGCGGATGCTCGGGCTGTTTCTCATCCTTCCGGTGTTCGCGGTGCACGCGGGCGCGTACGCCGGTGGCGACGATCTGACGCTGGTCGGATTCGCGCTCGGCGCCTATGGCCTGGCGCAGGGCCTGCTGCAGATCCCGTTCGGCATGGCGTCCGACCGCTGGGGACGCAAGCCCGTCATCTACGCCGGGCTGCTGATCTTCGCCGCAGGGAGTTTCCTGGCTGCCGCGGCCGCCGACATCTGGACTGCGATCGCCGGTCGCCTGCTGCAAGGCACCGGGGCGGTCAATTCCGTGGTCATGGCGCTCGCCGCGGACCTGACGCGCGAAGGCCACCGCACCAAGGTGATGGCAATGATCGGCTCCATGATCGGCCTGACGTTCGCGCTGTCGCTCGTGGCCGCGCCTGCGCTGTACCGGGCAATCGGCATGGCCGGCCTGTTCGCGCTCACCGGCGCGCTCGCTCTGGGCGCGATCTGGGTGGTCGCGGCGCTCGTCCCCGCGGCGCCGCCGCGCGCGCACGCTGCGCCCGGAACGGCCGGTCTGGCCGCCGCTTTTGCGCCGGATCTGCTGCGCCTGAGCTTCGGCATCTTCGTGCTGCACATGGTGCAAATGGCGCTGTTCGTAGTCCTGCCGCCGCTGCTGGTGGAGGCCGGCCTTGCGCTCACCGCGCACTGGAAGCTTTACCTGCCGGTGCTGCTGGTGTCGTTCGCGCTCATGCTGCCGCCGATCCTCTACGCCGACCGCAGGAACCGGCCGAAGGCGGTGATGGTTGTCATGGTGGCACTGCTCGCCGCGGTGCAGTCGGGACTCGCCCTGGCCGGCGCCGACATCGCGATCCTGGCTGCGCTCATGCTCGCGTTTTTCGTGGCCTTCAACGCGCTTGAGGCGCTGCTGCCCTCGCTGGTGTCGCGGCTTGCGCCCGCACACGCACGGGGCGCGGCGATCGGGGTGTACAACACGACGCAGACCCTGGGCCTGTTCGCAGGCGGGCTGGCCGGCGGCTGGCTTGCCAAGCACTACGGCGCGGGCGCAGTGTTTGGCGCCGGCGCGGTCCTCTCGCTCGCGTGGTTCGCGGTCGTGCTCGGGATGCGCGCCCCGGCGCGCGCCGGCAGTGTCAACGCGGCGGGCGGTCTTGCGTTGGGTGGAAAACAACGAACCTGAACGGGAGTGGCGACATGGCATCGGTGAACAAGGTCATCTTGGTCGGCAATCTCGGCGCCGACCCGGAAACGCGCTATCAGCCGAGCGGCGAGGCGATCACCAACATCCGCGTCGCCACCACCGATCGCTGGAAAGACAAGGCGAGCGGCGAAATGAAGGAAGCGACCGAATGGCACCGCATCGCGTTTTTCGGTCGCCTGGCGGAGATCGCGGGCGAATTCCTGAAGAAGGGCTCCCAGGTCTACGTCGAGGGGCGGATCCGCACCCGCAAGTACCAGGACAAGGACGGCAACGAGCGCTACTCGACCGAGATCATCGGCGACCGCATGCAGATGCTTGGATCGCGCGCCGGGGCAGGCGAGCCGCGCGCCGAATCGCGCTCCGAACCCAAGGGGGAGGCTGCGGCGAAAGCCGCGGCGAAGAAGCCCGCCGGGAAATTCGACGATATGGAGGACGACATCCCGTTCTGAGGCAATGACGGAGGCGTACGCCCTGGCGGCGCTGTGGATCGGGCTCGCGCTCGCGGCGGCGCTTGTCTCGATCTGGCTGCGGGTCGCGACCTCGCTGTCGGAGATCCTGGTCGGAACGCTTGCCGGGGCGATTCTAGGCAGCGCCACGCTCGGTGCCGACCAGGGGTGGATCAAGTTTCTCGCGGGCGCGGGAGCGATTCTGCTGACGTTCCTTGCCGGAGCGGAAATCGATCCGGACGCATTCCGCCGCCAGTGGAAGGAGGCGACGGCGATCGGCTTGATCAGCTTTTTCGCGCCCTTCCTGGGATGCGCGGCGGGCGCCTACTGGATCCTCGGCTGGGGCGGGCAGGCAAGCCTGCTTGCCGGACTGGCGATGTCGACGACTTCTGTCGCCGTCGTCTACGCGGTCATGCTCGAGTTCGGCTTCAACCGCACCGATTACGGCAAGATGGTGCTGGCGGCATGCTTCATCACCGACCTCGGTACGGTCGTGGGGCTGGGTCTGATCTTTGCGCCCGTTTCGCCGAAGACTCTGGTGTTCGTCGGCGGCTTCGCGGCCGTGGCGGTCGCGCTGCCCTGGCTCACCCCGCGCTTCTTCAAGCGGTATGGCGGCCGCCCGTCGGAGCTGGAGGCGAAGTACCTTCTGCTGGCGCTGTTCGGCATGGGTGCGCTCGCCGGCTGGGCGCAAAGCGAGGCGGTGCTGCCGGCTTACGTGATCGGCATGCTGCTCGCGGGGACGGTGGGACGCGACCACTTGCTCATCCGGCGCTTGCGAACGCTGACGCTCGGGCTGCTCACGCCGTTCTATTTCCTGCGCGCCGGCTCCTTTGTATCGCTGCCCGCGCTCGTCGCTGCGCCCGCCGCATTCCTCGCCATGCTGCTCCTTAAGATCGCGTCCAAGAGCGCGGGCGTTTATCCGGTCGCGCGCGCGTTCGGCTCGCCCAGCAAGGTGAGTGTGTATACGACGCTGCTCATGTCCACCGGGCTCACCTTCGGCACGATCGCGTCGCTGTTCGGCCTCGCCCAAGGCATCGTGGATCAGGCACAATACTCCGCGCTCGTCGCGGCGGTCATCGCGAGCGCGGTGGTGCCGACGCTGATTGCAAATGCATGGTTCATGCCGCGGCACCTGCTGCCGAAGAGCGACCAAACGCCGGCGGAAGTGGCGGCTGCTGACGCCGAGCGGAGGTGACGCATGTATCGGAGGATCCTGGTTGGGTACGACGGATCAGCCGCCGGGCGCAGGGCGTTTGAAGCGGCGCTCAATCTGGCTTCAACGCACGGCGCGGAGTTGCACGTGCTTACGGTGTGCCGCACACTGGACATCGGGGACGACGTCGAGTCCGAGGCGGTGATCGAGCACTCGCGCGAGTACCATCGACGGCTGCTGGCCGAGCTTGAGTCCGTCGTCCCGGCGAAGGGCGTTAAGGCGCATTACGAAGTCGCGGTCGGCCACCCGGCGGAGCAGATCATGTATTGCGCCGACAAGCAGCATGCCGACCTCATCGTGGTCGGCGACCGGGGCCGGTCCAAGTTCGCCAAGCTGCTGCTTGGGTCCACTTCCAAGAGCGTGGTCGAGCACGCAAACCGTGCGGTCTTGGTGGTGCGCTGACTCCGCGACGGGCTTGAACCTGGGAAATCCGCCCCTAAATCAGCGGCATACGCTATAATTTGCAGCAAGCAAGGGGATAGCGAGTATGCCGATCTACGAATATCGCTGCACCGATTGCGGCTTCCAGAACGAGTACCTGCAGAAGGTCTCGGAGCCGCCGATGACGGTGTGCCCGTCCTGCGGCAAGCGTGCGTTCGAGAAGCTGCTGTCGGCGGCCGGGTTCCAGTTGAAGGGCTCGGGCTGGTACGCGACCGATTTCAAGAACAGCGGCTCGAAGCCTGCCAAGGGCGACGCCGCCAAGGGCGAGGCGAAGGCGGAAGCGAAAGGCGAGGCAGCGCCTGCCTGCGGCCAGGGCGCCTGCGCCGCCTGCACCACGAATTGATCTCGTAAGGGGCCCGTAACCCGGCCCGGCCCTGCGCCGGGCCTTTTTGTTTGCGCGCAGTGAAGAAATATCTCATCACCGGCCTGCTGATCTGGATCCCGCTGGTCATCACCATCTGGGTCCTGAAGCTCGTGGTCGACGTGCTCGACCAGACGCTGCTCCTGCTGCCGCCCCAATGGCGCACCGAGGGACTGTTCGGCGTGCACGTGCCCGGCATGGGCGTGCTGCTCACCTTCGTGATCGTGCTCGTCACCGGGGCGCTCGCCGCGAACATCATCGGTGCGCGCCTGGTGCAGATCTGGCACGAGCTGCTGCACCGCATCCCGTTCGTGAGCTCGATCTACTCGGCGGTCAAGCAGGTGAGCGACACGCTGTTCTCCTCGAGCGGCGAGGCGTTCCGCAAGACGCTGCTGGTGCAGTGGCCGCACAAGGGGGTGTGGACGATCGCCTTCCTCACCGGAGTCCCTGGCGGCGACGTCGCGAGCCACCTCAAGGGCGATTACGTGAGCGTTTACGTGCCGACCACGCCGAACCCGACGGGCGGCTACTTCGTGATGCTGCCCAGAGCCGACGTCATCGAACTCGACATGAGCGTGGACGAGGCGCTCAAGTACATCATCTCGATGGGCGTCGCGGCGCCCGGCCGCAATGGGCGCGGCAAGGCGACGACGGGCTGAGCCGATGCGCACTCATTACTGTGGTGATCTTTCTGCGGCGCTCGTCGGCCAGACGGTGACGCTCGCAGGCTGGGCGCACCGGCGGCGAGACCACGGCGGCGTCATCTTCATCGATCTGCGCGACCGCGAGGGCCTGGCGCAGGTTGTCTGCGACCCGGACCGCCCGGCGGCGTTCCAGGCCGCGGACAGGTCGAGAAACGAATATGTGCTGCGCGTCACCGGCACGGTGCGCAGGCGCCCCGAGGGCACGGCGAACCCGAATTTGCGCTCGGGCGAGGTGGAGGTGCTCGCGCACGAGGTCGAGGTGCTCAACCCTTCGGTGTCGCCGCCCTTCCAGCTGGACGACGACAACCTCTCGGAAAACACGCGCCTTGCCTACCGGGTGCTGGATCTCAGGCGCGAGCCGATGCAGCGCAACATGCGGTTGCGCCACCGCGTCGCGATGGCGGTGCGCAAGCACTTGGACGCGCACGGCTTCCTCGACATCGAGACGCCGATGCTGACGCGCTCGACGCCCGAGGGGGCGCGCGACTACCTCGTGCCCTCGCGCGTGCATCCGGGCGAGTTCTTCGCGCTGCCGCAGTCGCCGCAGATCTTCAAGCAGCTGCTGATGGTGGCGGGATTCGACCGCTACTACCAGATCGTGCGCTGCTTCCGCGACGAGGACCTGCGCGCCGACCGCCAGCCCGAGTTCACGCAGATCG
>CAZVHU010000004.1:0-52407 GCA_964627075.1 uncultured Enterobacteriaceae bacterium
CCTTCGAGGGGCCGATGATGTCGATCAAGACGGTGAACGCGCTGTCGCACTACACCGACTGGACGATCGGCCACGTGCACAGCGGCGCGCTCGGCTGGGTGGGGCTGGTGTCGATGGGCTCGATCTACTTCCTGATCCCGCGCCTGTTCGGCCGCAGCGAGATGCACTCGGTGCCGCTCATCAACCTGCACTTCTGGGTCGCCACCGTCGGCATCGTGCTCTACATCGCCGCGATGTGGATCGCGGGCGTGATGCAGGGGCTGATGTGGCGCGCGGTGGGCTCGGACGGCACGCTCACCTACACCTTCGTGGAAAGCGTCAAGGCCACCTATCCCTTCTACGCCATCCGCCTGCTGGGCGGGCTGCTGTACCTCGGCGGGATGCTGATCATGGCCTACAACGTCTGGCGCACCGTCGCCGGCAGCAAGCCGGCGGAGGCGCCGATTCCCGCGCCTGCCGGCGCCCACGCCTGAGGAGCGCGCGCATGCTCACCCACGACATGATCGAGCGCAACCAGGCGCTGATGATCGTCCTCATCATCCTGGTGATCGCGGTCGGCGGCCTGGTGGAGATCGTGCCGCTGTCGTTCCAGAAGTCGGTCACCGAGCCGGTCAAGGGCCTGAAGCCGTATGCGCCGCTGCAGCTCACGGGGCGCGACGTCTACATCCGCGAGGGCTGCTACAACTGCCACTCGCAGATGGTGCGGCCGTTCCGCGCGGAAGTGGAGCGCTACGGCCACTACTCGGTGGCGGGCGAGTTCGTCTACGACCACCCCTTCCAGTGGGGCTCGAAGCGCACCGGCCCCGACCTGCACCGCGTCGGCGGCCGCTACTCGGACGAGTGGCACCGGCTGCACCTGCTCAACCCGCGCGACCTCGTGCCCGAGTCCAACATGCCGGGCTACCCGTGGCTCGCGCGCAACCCGGCGAACGCCGAAGACATCGAGGCCAAGATGCGCGCGCTGCGCAAGGTCGGCGTGCCCTACACCGACGAGCAGATCGCCGCCGCACGCGCCGAGCTCAAGGACCGCACCGAGATGGACGCGCTGATCGCCTACCTGCAGGGGCTGGGCACCGCATTGAGGCCAAAACCATGAAGCGTCAAATAACAACCGCGCCCGGGGGGTGCGGGGGGGCCGGGAAGGCCCCGAGCGCATTTGCCGGAAGGGGCCCGGCCCCCCTGCTCCCATGAACGAGATCATGGACATCAATGTGCTGCGCAGCCTGGTCACGGTGGCCGCGCTCGCGGCGTTCCTCGGCATCGTGTGGTGGGCCTACGCGCCGGCGCGCCGCGCCCGCTTCGAGCGCGACGCCATGCTGCCGTTCGACGACGAGCGCCACGGAGACGGCCGATGAGCGAGTTCACGAGCGGCTTCTGGGGCGTCTACATCGGCGCGGTGAGCCTCGCGTCGATCGTCGCCTGCGCAGTGTTCCTCAAGATGCAGAGCGTGCGGCGCGCCACCGAGGCCGACACCACCGGGCACGTCTGGGACGAGGACCTCGCCGAGTACAACAACCCGCTGCCGCGCTGGTGGGCGTGGCTCTTCTACATCACGATCTTCTTCTCGCTCGGCTACCTGGCGCTCTACCCGGGCCTCGGCCTCTGGGGAGGATCGCTGGGCTGGACGCAGCTCAAGCAGCTCGAGGAGGAGAACGCGCGCGCGCAGGCCGCCTTCGGCCCGATCTTCGACAAGTACGCCGCGCAGCCGATCGAGGAGGTGGCGAAGAACCCGGCGGCGCTCGCCATCGGGCAGAAGCTGTTCCTCAACCATTGCGCGGGGTGCCACGCCTCGGATGCGGGCGGCAGCCGCGGCTTTCCCAGCCTCGCCGACCGCGACTGGCTGTGGGGCGGCACGCCCGACGCGATCAAGACCTCGATCGCCGAAGGGCGCACCGGCGTCATGCCGCCGCAGGGCCCGGTGCTGGGCGAGCAGGGCGTGAAGGACATGGCGCATTACGTGATGTCGCTCTCGGGCGGCGCGCACGACTCGATCCGGGCCGCGCGCGGCAAGGAGAAGTTCGCCCAGCTGTGCGCCGTCTGCCACGGCGCCGACGGCAAGGGCAACCCGCAGCTCGGCGCGCCCAACCTCACCGACGGCATCTGGCTGCACGGCTCCGGCGAGGCCGCGATCGCCGAGACGATCGCGCGCGGGCGCAACAACCAGATGCCGGCGCACAAGGACCTGCTCGCGCCCGCCAAGATCCACCTGCTCGCCGCCTACGTCTACTCGCTGTCGCGTCCCTGATGACAGGCGAGCCCCGGCCGGTCGCGGTCGTTCGGCCGGGCGAGAGCGTCGAGCAGGCGCTCTACGAGGTCCAGGCAAAGATCTACCCGCGCGCGGTGCGCGGCGCGTTTGCCGCCTGGCGCTGGGCGCTGGTGTGGGCCACGCAGCTCGTGTTCTACGGCACGGCGTGGCTCGAGTGGAACGACCGCCAGGCGGTGCTGTTCGACATCGCGCACCGCAAGTTCTACATCTTCGGCCTGGTGTTCTGGCCGCAGGACATCGTCTACCTGACGGTGCTGCTGATCCTGTCGGCGCTGGCGCTGTTCCTGTTCACCGCGGTGGCCGGGCGCCTGTGGTGCGGCTACGCCTGCCCGCAGACGGTCTACAGCGAGATCTTCATGTGGATCGAGCGCCGCATCGAGGGCGACCGCAGCCGGCGCATCCGGCTCGATCGCGAGCCGTGGGGCGCGCGCAAGCTCGCGTTGAAGGGCGCGAAGCACGCGCTCTGGGTCGCGCTCGCGCTGTGGACCGGGTTCACCTTCGTGGGCTACTTCACGCCGATCCGCGAGCTGTGGGGCGGGGTGCTCGCGCTGGCGACCGGCCCGTGGGAGACGTTCTGGATCCTGTTCTACGGCTTCGCCACCTACGGCAACGCCGGCTGGATGCGCGAGCAGGTGTGCATCTACATGTGCCCCTACGCGCGCTTCCAGAGCGCGATGTTCGACCGCGACACGCTGATCATCACCTACGACCGCGAGCGCGGCGAGCCGCGCGGCAGCCGGGCGCGCGGCAAGCCGCCGGCGGAACTGGGTTTGGGCGACTGCGTGGACTGCGGCATCTGCGTGCAGGTCTGCCCGACCGGCATCGACATCCGCGACGGCCTGCAATACCAGTGCATCGGCTGCGCCGCCTGCGTGGACGGCTGCGACCAGGTAATGGACCGCATGGGCTACCCGAGGGGACTGATCCGCTACTCGACGCAGAACGCGCTCGAGGGCCGGCTCACGCAGCGCCAGATGCTCGGGCGCGTCTTCAGGCCGCGCGTGCTCGTCTACAGCGCGCTGCTCGCGGCGATCGCCGTGGCGGCGGCCGCGGTGCTGTGGCTTCGCGTGCCGCTCAAGGTGGACGTGATCCGCGACCGCGCGGCCATCGCGCGCGAGGTCGAGGGCGGCCTGATCGAGAACGTGTACCGGCTCCAGATCATGAACACCGCGGAGGCCGAGCGCGTGCTCGACATTCGCGCCGAGGGACTGCCGACGCTGCAACTCGCCAGCCCGCAGCGTGTCGAAGTCGATGCCAGCACCAACCGCATGGTAGCGGTGAGGCTGCGCGTGCAGCCCGGGGCGGTGCCGCCGGGCACGCACAAGATCGAGTTCGTGGTGAGCGCGGTCGGCGTGCAGGGCGTGACGGTGCGCGAAAAATCGGTTTTCATCGTGAGGTGAGCATGACCAGTCCCGCCGCCAGACCCTGGTACCGCGAGCCCTGGCCGTGGCTGCTGATGGCGGCCCCCGCGGCCGCCGTGCTCGCGGGCGCGGTCACGCTCTGGCTCGCGCTCGGCACTTCCGACGGCCTGGTCGCCGAGGACTATTACAAGCGGGGCCTCGCGATCAACCAGGACCTGCGCCGCGAGGAAGCGGCGCGCGCGCGCGGCATCGAGGCGAGCGTGTCGCTCGCGGATTCGCGCCTGACGGTGCGGCTCAGGGGCGCGGCGCCGGCGGAATTGCGGGCGCGCCTGGTGCACGCCACGCGCTCGGGCCACGACCTGCAGCTCACGCTCGCGCGCAGGGCGCAAGGCGAGTACCAAGCGCCGCTGCCGCCGCTGCCTGCCGGCCGGTGGCAGCTGGTGCTGGAGGATGCGGGGCGCGAATGGCGCATCGTGAAGGAGGGCCTATGAAGCAGGCGATCTGGATCCTGTGGCCGTCGTTCATCGTCGGCGGCATCGGCGAGGTGCTGTTCTTCACCATCTTCGACCCGAAGGAGCTGTACCTGTTCGGCGAGCCCTCCGGCCTGAGCCGGGTGGCGGTCTACTCGTTCGGGTTCTTCCTGTGCTGGGCGTTCGCCGCCGCCTCCAGCGCGCTCACCTGCTTCCTGCAACGCACCTCGAAGGAGATCAACCGATGAAACGCGCCCTGGCGCTCGCCGCGCTCGCCGCGCTCGCAGTCCCTGCGCAGGCGCAGGACGAGGCGCGAGGCAGGCTGCTCTACGAGACGCATTGCACCGGCTGCCACTACGAGCGCGTGCACAAGCGCGAGCGCGACCGCTCGGAGGTCCGCACGCTCGCCCAGCTGCGCGTGGAGGTCGCGCGCCGCGCCGCCGGCACGCGGCGCACGTTCACCCTCGAGGACCTCGACGACATCGCCGAGTACCTCAACCGCAGCTACTACCGCCTGGAGAAATAGGCCCGCGGCCATGGAATTGAGCGACGCCGAGCGGCTGGAGAACCAGCCCGACACGCTGGACCGCATCGCGCATGCGCGCCTCGCGCGCCTGTCGGCGGCGATCTCGCCGGCGTCGCTGGGCGCGGCGTTCCTCGACTGGGCGGTGCAGCTCGCGCTCGCGCCCGGCAAGCAGGCCGACCTGTGGCGCAAGGCCTGGCGCAAGGCGCATCGCCTGGCGCTCTGGTCGCTCAGGGCGGCGCGGGGCGACCCGACGCCCTGCATCGAGCCGCTGCCGCAGGACCGGCGCTTCGACGATCCGGCGTGGCGCGACTGGCCGTTCAACCTCATCCAGCAGGCGTTCCTGCTCAACCAGCAGTGGTGGTACAACGCGACCACCGGGATCCGCGGCGTGACGCGACACCACGAGGACGTCGTCACCTTCGCCGCGCGGCAGTGGCTCGACATGTTCTCGCCGTCGAACTTCTTCGCCACCAACCCGGTGCTGCTGCGCGAGACGCTGCGCCAGGGCGGGGCGAACCTGTTCAACGGCTGGCAGAACCTCGTGGAAGACCTCGAACGCCAGCTCGCCGGACGCAAGCCCGCGGGCGCGGAGCGCTACCGCGTCGGCGAGACGGTCGCGGTGACGCCCGGCAAGGTGGTGTTGCGCAACCACCTCATCGAGCTGATCCAGTACGCGCCGGCGACCGAGGCGGTGCACGCCGAGCCGCTGCTCGTCGTGGCGGCGGGGATCATTTAGTACTACATCCTCGACCTTTCGCCGCACAACTCGCTCGTGCGCCATCTCGTGGAGCGCGGCCACACCGTGTTCATCATCTCCTGGAAGAACCCGGATGCAGGCGACCGCGACATCGGGCTGGACGACTACCGCCGCCACGGCCTGATGGCGGCGCTCGACGCGATCTCGGCGATCGTGGGTCCGCGCAGGGTCCACGCGGCAGGCTACTGCCTGGGTGGCACGCTGCTCGCGATCGGCGCCGCGGCGATGGCGCGCGACGGCGACCAGCGCCTGGGCAGCGTGACGCTGCTCGCCGCGCAGGCCGACTTCGAGGAACCCGGGGAGCTGTCGCTGTTCATCGACGAGAACCAGGTCGCGTTCCTCGAGGACCTGATGTGGGAGCAGGGCTACCTCGACACCACGCAGATGGCGGGCGCCTTCCAGATGCTGCGCTCCAACGACCTCATCTGGTCCTACCGCGTGCACAACTACCTGCTCGGCCAGCGCCCGCCGCTTACCGACCTGATGGCGTGGAACGCGGATGCGACGCGCATGCCCTATCGCATGCACTCGGAATACCTCAGGCAGATCTTCCTCGGCAACGACCTCGCGGAAGGGCGCTTCCAGGTCGAGGGCAAGCCCGTCGCGCTCACCGACATTCGCGTCCCGCTGTTCGCCATCGGCACGGAGTGGGACCACGTCTCCCCGTGGCGCTCGGTGTACAAGATCCACCTGCTCACCGACACCGACGTGACCTTCCTCCTCGCCTCGGGCGGTCACAACGCCGGCATCGTCAGCCCGCCGGGGAGCGATGCGCGCCGCTACCGGACGATGACCCGCCGGCACGGCGACAAGTATCTCGACGCCGATGCGTGGTACGCGCTGGCGCCGCGCGCCGAGGGCTCGTGGTGGCCGGCGTGGCAGCAATGGCTCGCGTCGCGCTGCGGCGAGCGCGTGGCGCCGCCGCCGATGGGCGCGCCGCAGCTCGGCTATCCGCCGCTCGCCGACGCGCCCGGCGGCTACGTGCTCGCCACCTGAGCCGGGCGCGTCCCGTGCGGCTGACCTTCCTCGGCGCCGCGGGCGAAGTCACCGGGTCGTGCTTCCTGGTACAGACCGGCGAAGTGCGCTTCCTGCTCGACTGCGGCATGTTCCAGGGCAGCCAGTCCGGGCAGAAAAACCGGCGCTTCGCCTTCGACCCGAGGGAGATCGCGTTCGTGCTGCTGTCGCACGCGCACATCGACCATTCGGGCCTCATTCCGCGGCTGGTGGCGCAGGGCTTCGCCGGCGCGGTGTACGCGACGCGCGCCACCTGCGACCTGCTGGGCGTGATGCTGCCCGACAGCGCGCACCTGCAGGAAAAGGAGGCCGAGCGCGAGGGTGGCGAGCCGCTCTACACCGTGGCGCAGGCGCAAAAAAGCCTCCAGCGCCTGATTCCGGTCGACTACGGCGAGACGGCGAGGCCGCACGCCTCGGTGCAATGCGTGTTCCGCGATGCCGGCCATATCCTCGGCTCGGCAAGCGTCGAGGTGCGCCTGGGAAAGACGCGCCTCGTGTTCTCGGGCGACCTCGGACAGCCGGGGCGCCCGATCGTGCGCGATCCGGAAGCGGTCGAGGGGGCCGACGTGCTGCTGGTGGAGTCCACCTACGGCGACCGCAACCACAAGAGCCTGGTACAGACGCTCGACGAGTTCGCCTTCGCGCTCAACGACACGCTCGCCAGCCGCAGGGGCAACGTCGTCATCCCGGCGTTCGCGGTGGGTCGCACGCAGGACATCCTTTACTTCATCGCCGAGCTGAGGCGCGCCGGGCGCGTCGGCCAGATGGACGTCTACGTGGACTCGCCGATGGCGAGCGCGGCCACGCGCATCACGCTCGAGCACCCGGAGCTGCACGACCGCGACGCCGGTCGCCTCGCCGGCTGGCTGCGGGGCGGCAAGGGCGCGCCGCGCATCCGCTTCAGCGAATCGCTCGCGGACTCGATGCGCATCAACTCGATCCGCTCGGGCGCGGTGATCATCTCCGCCAGCGGCATGTGCGACGGCGGCCGGATACGCCACCACCTGCGCCACAACCTGCCGCGCGCCGAGTGCGCGGTCGTGTTCGTGGGCTTCCAGGCCGCGGGCACCCTCGGGCGGCGCATCGTCGACGGCGCGAAGAGCGTGCGCCTGTTCGGCGAGCCGGTGCCGGTGCGCGCCAAGGTGTTCACCATCGGCGGGCTGTCGGCGCACGCCGACCGCGACGCGCTGCTCGGCTGGCTCGCGCGCATCCGCCGCGCGCCGCGCGCCTGCTACGTGGTGCACGGCGAGCCGCTCGCGGCGCACGCGCTGCGCGACGAGATCGAGCGGCGCCTGCGCTGGAAGGCGAGCGTCCCGGGGCCGCGCCGGCCGGTGGCGCTCGCGGCAGGCTGAGGGCGCACGACATGGCGGTGCACAACGCCGACATCGCCCGGGTGTTCGAGGAGATTGCCGATTGCCTGGAGCTGGAGGACGCGAACCCGTTCCGCATCCGGGCCTACCGCAACGCGGCGCGCATCGTCGCCGATCTGCGCTTCGACATCGCGGCGCACCTCGCGCAGGGGAAGGACTTGCCCAAGCTGCCGGGCATCGGCGAGGACCTATCGGGCAAGATCCAAGAGATCGCCGCCACCGGCACCTGCGCGCTCGCCGAGCGGCTGCGCAAGCGCCTGCCCGCGGGCGTGACGGAGCTCCTGCGCATCCCGGGGCTCGGGCCCAAGCGCGTGCGAGCGCTCTGGCACGACCTCGGCGTGCACACCCCGATGCAGCTGCAGCGCGCCGCGCGCGACGGGCGGCTCAAGGCGCTCGCCGGGTTCGGCGCGAAAACCGAGCAGCGCCTGCTGCAGGCGAGCGCCGCGCACATGAGGAAGGAGCGGCGCTTCAAGCTCGCCACCGCGGCGCAGTACGCCGAGCCGCTTGCCGCGTACCTGCGCGCGGCCGCCGGCGCGGGCGAAGTGCGCATCGCGGGCAGCTTCCGGCGCATGAAGGAGACGGTCGGCGACATCGACATCGTCGCCACGGCGCGCGACCCCGCCGCGATGATGAAGCGCTTCGCCGGCTACGCGGAGGTGAGCAAGCTGATCGCGCAGGGGCCGACGCGCTCGAGCGCGCTGCTCGCATCCGGCATCCAGGTGGACTTGCGCGTGGTGCCGAAGGAAAGCTTCGGCGCCGCGCTCGCCTACTTCACGGGGTCGAAGGCGCACAACATCGCGCTTCGCAGGATCGCGATCGACAAGGGGCTCAAGCTCAACGAGTATGGCCTGTTCCGCGGCGAGCGCCCGATCGCGGGCGAAACCGAGGAATCGGTGTACGCGGCGCTCGGCCTGCCGCCGATCGCGCCCGAGCTGCGCGAGGACCAGGGCGAGATCGAGGCGGCGCGCCGCGGCGAGCTGCCGCGGCTGGTCGAGCTGAGGGACTTGCGCGGCGACCTGCACGCGCACACCAGGGCGACCGACGGCCATAACACGCTGCGCGAGATGGCGCTCGCCGCGCGCGCGCACGGCCTGCAATACCTCGCGATCACCGAGCACTCGCGGCGCGTGACGGTGGCGCACGGCCTCGATCCCGTGCGCCTGGCGAAGCAGGCCGACGAGATCGAGCGCCTCAACGCGAGCCTGGAGGGCGTGACGCTGCTGCGGGGGATCGAGGTGGACATCCTCGAGAACGGCGAGCTCGACCTGCCCGATTCGGCGCTGCGGGGCCTGGACCTCGTGGTGGGCGCGGTGCACAGCCGCTTCGACCTGCCGCGCGCGCGCCAGACCGAGCGCATCCTCGCGGCGCTCGAGCGCCCGCACTTCTCGATCCTCGCCCACCCCTCGGGGAGGCTGATCGGCGCGCGCGAGCCCTACGACGTGGACATGCTCGCGGTGATCCGCAAGGCGCGCGCCTGCGGCGTGTTCCTGGAGCTCAACGCGCATCCCGAGCGGCTCGACCTCACCGACGTGCATTGCCGCATGGCGCGCGACGAGGGCGTGCTGGTGGCGATCAGCTCGGACGCGCACAGCGCGGACGACTTCGACCAGCTCGGCTGGGGCGTCGGGCAGGCGCGCCGCGGCTGGCTCGAGGCGCGCCACGTGCTCAATGCGCGCCCCTTGGGCGAGCTCGAGCGCCTGCTCGCGCCGACGATGCGTCGCGCGCGCCGCGCCGTCTGAAGCGCGGCAGCCGGGCCGCCTTGCCCTAGAGCCCGCCGTAGCGCCGCGTCTGCATCGCCTGCCGCACGCGGCTCGCGGCGAGCTCGAGCGCCGCCTGGCGCGGAAGGATCCTCTTGCGCCGGGCTTCCTCCAGCACCGCGCGCGTGTTGGCGCGGATGCGCTCGGCGATCTCGGCCATCGCCTGCGCCTCGCCCGCGCCGCGGTACTCGGCCGCGGCGCAGATCACGCCGCCGGCGTTGGCGATGAAGTCGGGCACCACCAGAACGCCGCGCTCGTGCAGCGCGCGCTCGGCGCCCTCGGTGAACGGGATGTTGGCGCCCTGCAGCACCAGGCGGGTCTTCAGTTGCGCTACGTTGCCCTCGTGCACCACGTCGGGACGCGCCGCCGGTATCCAGATGTCGCATTCGACGCCGATCACGGCATCGGCGGCGAGCTTCGCGCCGCGCGCCAGGTCGCACACCGATTTGCCGGAAGCCTTGAGGCGCGACAGCTCGGCGATGTCGAGGCCCGCGGGGTCTGCGACGGTGCCACGGCTGTCGGAGGCGGCGACGAGCCTTGCGCCCCGCTCGGCAAGGAAACGCGCGGCATGGCGCCCGACTGCGCCGAAGCCCTGCACCGCGACGCGCGCGCCCTCGAGCTTCAGCCCGCACGCGGGAGCCGCGACCTCGGCGCAGTTCGCCAGGCCCCAGCCGGTGGCGCCGATCTCGTCGAGCGGAATGCCGCCGAGCGCGGCCGGCAATCCGGCCGCGCGGCCGATCTCGTCGCGCACCCACGCCATCGCGGTCTCGTCGGTGCCCATGTCGGGCCCGAAGATGTAATCGGTCTCGCCGCGCAATGCGTAGGCGAAGGCGCGGATCAGCTTCTCCTTTCGCTCGCGCGGCATGCGCGGATCGCCCCACAGCACCGACTTGCCGCCGCCGTGCGGGATGCCGGCCGCCGAGTTCTTCAAAGTCATGGCGCGCGCAAGTCGCGCGCACTCCTCGATCGTCACGTCGGGCGCCATGCGCAGCCCCCCGATCGCGGGCCCGCGGGCGACGTTGTCGAGCACCAGCGCCGCCTCCAGCCCGATGCCGGGCTCGCGCACCCGGATCAGCTTTCCCGGCCCCAGATCGTCGGCAAGCCTGATCTCGGATGCCATGCAGACCTCCTTCGGGTCCATTGAGCCAGCCGGGTCGCGCCAAGCATTGACGGCGATCAAGGCGCGCTCGCCGCCGGGCCCGGGACCAGCTGCGTCAGCTGCGCTGCGAGCAGGGCGAGCGTCACCGCAAGGCCCGCGGCCGGCACCGCGATCGGAACGGTCCGCGTGCCCGCGGCTGCGGGCCAGCGGCGCTTGATTCGCAGCAGCGCGGCGTGCACCAGCGCGAACACGATCAGGATCGCGAGGCTGGTCAGCTGGGCGAGCGCCACGAGCGGCAGCCAGAGTGCGAATGCCAGCGCGACCAGCGCCATCAGCGCGGTCGCGAGGTACGGCGTGCGCGTGCCCGCATGCACGCTCGCCAGGCCCGCGGGCAGCCAGCCGCTCGCGCTCATGCCGTAGAGCACGCGCGCGCCCATGATGATCTGCACCATCGCGCCATTGGCCACCGCGAAAAGTCCCACCAGGGCGATGGCGACCGGCTCGGCGCCGGTGGCGCGCTGGTACAGCAGCGCGAGCGGCGCGTTCGATGCCGCGAGATCGGCGAGCGGCAGGGCGAGCACCGCGGCGAGCGCCACGAGCAGATACAGGGCGGTGGAAACCGCGAACGCCATCACGATCGCGCGCGGCAGCGTGACCTCGGGGTCGCGCACTTCCTCGGCGACGTTCACCATGTCCTCGAAACCGAGGAAGGCGTAGAAGGCGATGAAGGCGCCGAGCACGATCCCGATCCAGGGCGCCGCTTGCAGGGGCGGCAGCAGCTCGGGCACGCGCTCGGGCAGCGTGCCGAGCTTCGGCGCGGCGACCGCGAGCACCAGCACGAGGCCGCTCACCTCGATCAACGTCGCGGCGGCGGCGAACAGCGCCGATTCGCGGATTCCCCAGATCGCGATGGCGCCGAGCGCCCCGAGAAAGCAGGTTGCGGCGAGCGCGTGCGGCACGGGAACGAACACCTCGAGATAGCCGGCGAAGCCCCGGGCGAGGGTCGCGCTCGAGACCACGCCGGTGAGCACCAGGAGCAGCCCGACCGCGAGCGACAGCGGGCGCAGGCCGAACCCCTCCTCGACGTAGATCGCTTCGCCTGCGGCGTAGGGATAGCGCGAGGAAAGCTCGGCGTAGGAGAAGGCGGTCAGCGCGGCCACCACGCCAGCGACCAGGAACGCGATCGGCGCGTACATTCCGGCGCGCGCGGCGACGGCGCCGATCAGCACGTAGATGCCGCCGCCGACGATGGTCCCCAGCCCGTAGAGCACGAGCAACGGCAGCGAGATCGCCCGCTTCAGCGCCGGGCGCGGCGCGGGGCTGCTCATGCTCGGCCGCGCCCGCAGGCGTCACCAGACCTGCTGCGGTCCGGCGACGATCTCGCGCCACAGCTCGGTGACGCCGGCGAGGTGCGAGCGCGCGATTTCCGCCGCGCGCGGCGCGAGCGCAGGCAGCGCGCGCGGCTCGGCGAGCCGCAGCTTCACCTCGGCGACCTGCGGCTCGGTGACCGGGCGCCCGATCTGGCTCACGAGGTAGCACTGCGCCGCCTGCACGCCTTGCAGGTCCGCCACCAGCGCGTGCGCGATGCGCTGCGCGAGCAGGTTGTAGAGCTTGCCGACGTGCGTCACCGGGTTCTTGCCCGCGGCGGCTTCCAGCGTCATCGGCCGGAAAGGGGTGATCAGCCCGCTCACGCGGTTGCCGCGGCCGACCTGCCCGTCGTCGCCCGATTCGGCCGACAGCCCGGTGACCGTGAGATAGACGCTCTCGGCCGAGTTGCCGTCCGCGGTATTGACGTCGACCTCGACCTGCGCGGCGCCCGCCTCGCGCGCCGCGGCGAGCGCGACCTTGCGCAGCGCGGCCTTGGCGGCGAAGTAGCGTTCGAGGCCGGCAAGATGCCGACCGACCATCGCGCAGGCCACCGTCAGGCGAAGCGAGGCTTCGTTGCGCACCCCCATCACCTTGACGTCCTCGCCGAACTCGGGATGCGCGCGGCGGATCTCAGGCGAGTCCAGGCGGCGCTCGACCGCCATCACGGCGCGCTCCAGCGCGTCGAGCGGCGCAAAACCGGCGCCGATCGAGGTGTCGTTGGCGAGCGGTACGCCCGCCGCGCGCTGCCGCAGGAACAGGTCCGCTAGATCCGGCGAAGTCGGCCGGATGCGCGGCACGATGCGCGCGTGCCGCTCGGCGTCGAGGTGGCGCAGGTTCTCGCGCAGCCAGGCGCGGCTTGCCTCCACCGCGATCGCGTCCACCGGCACCTGCGCGCCGCGGAACTCGCGCGTCGCGCGCCCGGCGAGCGTGATCTCGATCGGCTCGGTCACCTCGCCGCCCCCGAACGCAGGCCGCGCCGCGCCGCCGACGAGCAGCGCCTTGTCCACGTTGTGGTGCAGGATGGCGCCGAAACGCTCGAGGTAACGGCGCGACAGCGCGATGCTCAGGTTCTCGGCCAGCGCGTCGCACAGCGTGTCGGGATGGCCGAGACCCTTGCGTTCCACGATCTCGCAGGGCAGCTCGGCGGGCAGCGGTGCGTCGAGCGCGGTGACCTTGAAGTGCGCCGCGGCTGGCTGGGGCAATTGCATCCTCGCTTTGCGCCATTCGAGCATCCCGCGCACCAGCCGGGTTGATCGAGGTCAAGCCGCCGTCGCCGCGCGCGTTCTAGGGTGAGGCCATAGCGAGTGTTGCCATGGAGCACGCAATGCAGACCCCGATCCAGATCACGTTCCACGACATCCCGCACTCCGAGGCGCTCGAAGCGCGCATCCGCGAGAAGGCGGACAAGCTCGAAAGCTTCCATCCGCGCATCACGAGCTGCCGCGTCGTGGTGGAGGAGCGCGACCGCCATCACCACCAGGGCAAGCAGTTCCGCATCCGCCTCGACCTGCGCGTGCCGGAGCACGAGATCGTGGTCAACCGCGACCACGACGAGGACGTCTACGTGGCGCTGCGCGACGCCTTCGACGCGGCCCGGCGCCAGCTGGAGGACATCGCGCGCAAGCAGCGCGGCGAGGTCAAGACGCGCAGCTGGGAGCGTTAATTCCCGGCGGCGAGCCGCCCGCACCAGCGCTCGATCAGCGCGATCATCTCCTGCGGCCGCTCGGCCGGGATCCAGTGCCGCGCGGCAAGCCGCTCGATCTCGACATTCGGCAAGCGTGCAAGCTGCCGTGCCGCGATCTCCGGGTCGCCGAAGCTTGTCCCGGTTGAGACAAGCGCGAGGCTCGGCGCAGCGACGCCTGCGAGGTCGGGCAGCGGGCCGGTGACGGCGAGCAGATCCTGCACGTAGACCGAAAGCGGCAGGCTCCTGAGGTCCTCGAGCGGCGAGGCGTAGCGAGCGGCAGGAAAGCCGGCGCCCGGGTGCGCCATTGCGGCGCGCGCCTCGAGGTCGAGCGCGGCAAGGTCGAGTGCCTCCAGGCGCCGGCGATGCAGTCCGAGCGCGGCGAGCGCGCGCAGGGGCGGCACGAGCGCCCCGAGCAGCGGCCGCAGCGCCGCGACGGTGGCGAGCGGGCCGCGCAGCGCCTCGCGGAACATCGGCTCGATCAGCACCAGCCCCGAGACCTCCCGGGGCGAGCGCGCGGCGAACCACAGCGCGAGGTTGGCGCCGAGGCAATGGCCCGCGAGCACCGCGCGCCGCACGCCTTCCGCGCGCAGCAGCGCGGCGATGTCGGCGCACCATTCTTCGAACCCGATGCGGCCGCGATCGAGCGACCCGGCGTGCCCGCGCAGGTCCAGGCGCAGCAGGTTCCAGCTCGCCGCCAGCCCGGTCGTCGCGACGAACTCGCTCCAGCGCGTGAGGTTGCTCGCCAGGCCGTGCAGCAGCACCAGGGTGCCGCGCGCCGCGCTGGCGCGGCTCACCCGATAGGCGAGCGTCACGCCGTCCCGCGTGCGCAGCGTGCGCGCGATTTCCACGATCGTCCTAGGCGAAGGCGCCCGCCAGGAAGCGATCGACGATATCGGCGACGCCCGGCGCTTCCCCGTCCTCGAACTCGTAGCGCGCGCGCACCACGGGCTTGTCGAGCGCGAGCAATGCGCCGAGGTCGATGGGCGTGGCGCTCACCACGACGTCGGCGGCGGCGCGATTGATCGTGCGCCGCAGGGCATCGAGCTGCTCCGGGGAATAGCCCGTCGCAGGCAGGACCTGGCCGATGTGGGGATGCGCCGCATACACGGCGGCGATCAGGGAATCCGCCGCGGTCCGCGGGTCCACGATCGCTGCGGCGCCGGCGGCACGCGCCGCCAGCAATCCTGCGCCGTGCGCCATGCCGCCGTGCGTGATCGTGGGCCCGTCCTCGACCACCAGGACGCGCCGCCCGCGCACGGCCTCGGGCGCATCCAGGCGCACCGGCATGCGGCTGCGCACCAACCGGGCGCGCGGGTTCGCGCGACGCGCGTTCTCGCACACCTGCGCGACGTCCTCGGGACGCGCGGCGTCGCATTTGGTCACTACCACCGCGTCCGCCATGCGCAGGCAGGTTTCGCCCGGATGGAAGGCGATCTCCTGTCCCGGCCGCAGCGCATCGGCGAGCACCAGGTGCAGGTCGGGGCGCACGAACGGGAAGTCGTTGTTGCCGCCGTCCCAGAGGATGACATCAGCGCCTTCCGACGCCCGCGCGAGCACCCGCGCGGTGTCCACGCCGGCGTGCACCGTGTTGCCGGCGGCGAGATGCGGCTCGTATTCCTCGCGCTCCTCGATCGTGCAGCCTTCGCGCGCGAGGTCTTCGCGCGTGGCGAAGCGCTGCGCCGCCTGCCGCGCGAGGTCGCCGTAGGGCATCGGGTGGCGGATCACCGCCACGCGCAGGCCGCGCTCGCGCAACTGGCGCGACAGCCAGCGCGCAAGGGGGCTCTTGCCGGCGCCGGTGCGCACCGCGGAGACGGCGATCACCGGGATGGCGGCGCGCAGCATGGTGCGCCCGGGGCCGAGCAGCTCGAAGTCGGCCCCGGCGGCGAGCGCGCGCGACGCGCGGTGCATCACTTCCACGTGCGACAGGTCGCTGTAGGCGAACGCCACGCGTGCGACGCGCTGCGCGCGGACCAGCGCCTCCAGCCGGCTTTCGGCGACGATCGGGATGCCCTGGGGATAGAGCGGGCCTGCAAGCTGCGGCGGGTAGCGGCGCCCCTCGATGCCCGGGATCTGCGCCGCGGTGAAGGCGACGACCTCGATTCCCGGGTCGTCGCGATAGGCGACGTTGAAGTTGTGGAAGTCGCGGCCGGCCGCGCCGAGGATCGCGATTCTCGTTCGCCCGCGAGCATTCGACTCGAGCATCCACACAGGTTCCGCAGCCGCGGGCAGGCGTGGTTGACGCAGGTCAAGATGGCCACGGGGCACGAAGCCTAGCTTGGTCGTGCAAACCCAGCGCGCCCAACGGAGCCGACCATGTACCGCATCCGATTCCACGGCCGCGGCGGCCAGGGCATCAAGACCGCCGCGCGCGTGCTCGGCGCGGCCCTGTTCGCCGAGGGCTACGATGTCCAGGACGCACCGGTGTACGGCGCCGAGCGCCGCGGCGCGCCCATGACCGCCCACGTGCGCGCGAGCCGGGCGCCGATCCGCGAGCGCGGGCTGGTCGCCAACCCCGGTCTGGTGGTCGTGGCCGACGAAACCCTCGTGCCGCTGCCCGCTGCGGGCGTGCTGACCGGCGTCACGCCGCAGACGGCGGTCCTCATCCGCAGCGCCGAAGCACCGGCCACGTGGCGATCGCGCCTCGCCCTGGACGGCCCGGTCTTCACGCTGCCTGACGCGCCTTCAGGACAAGCCGAAACCGCGCTCGTGCCGGTCGGCATCGCGGCGGCCGGCGCCGCGGCGCGGTTGCTCGGCGTGATCGTCCGGCAGTCGCTCGCGCGCGCGGTGGGCGACGAGCTCGCGGCAACGGGCGCGGCGAGCGTGCAGGCGAGCTCGGAGCGCGCGCTCGCGGCGTTCGACGCGCTCGCGGCGCACGCCGGCGCGGTGCGCGAGGGCGGGGCCGTCGCCGCCGCCGGCTACGCGACGCCGGAATGGATCGAGCTCGCCAACGAGCCGCTCGAGCTCGCGGCGCCGCACATCCACGCCGCCGCGACGAGCGTGCTTTCGGCGACCGGCGCCTGGCGCAGCCTGCGGCCGGTGATCGACTACCAACACTGCAACCGCTGCAGCTGGGTGTGCAGCACGCTTTGCCCGGACAGCGCGATCGCGGTGGACGCGCGGGGCGTGCCGCGCATCGACTACGAGCACTGCAAGGGCTGCATGATCTGCGTCGCGGTGTGCCCGCCGCACGCCATCCGGGCCGAGCCGGAGCGCGCAACGCCGGAGGCGGCCGCATGAGCAGGATCCTGCTCACGGGCAACGCGGCAGCGGCCTGGGGCGCGCGGCTCGCGGGCGTTGACTACGTGCCCGCGTTCCCGATCACGCCGCAGACCGAGATCATCGAGACGCTCGCCGGCTGGTTCGATTCCGGCGCCATGGCCGGCAGGCTCGTCACGCTCGAGTCGGAGCACTCGATGGTGACCGCCGCGGGCGCGGCCGCCGCCACCGGCGTGCGCGTGTTCACCGCGACCTCCAGCCAGGGCCTGCTGCACGCGATGGAAATGGTCTACACGGTGGCGGGCTGGCGCGCGCCGTTCGTGATGGTGAACGTGTCCAGGGGCCTCGCGACGCCGATCACCCTCGAGTCCGATCACACCGACGTGCTGGCGGCGCGCGACTCGGGCTTGCTGCAGCTGCATTGCGCGAGCTGCCAGGAGGTGCTCGACACGGTGCTGATGGCGTTCCGCATCGCCGAGCACGCCTCGGTGCGCCTGCCGGCGATCGTCAACCTCGACGGCTTCACGCTGTCGTTCACGCGCGAGCCGGTCGAACTGCCCGACGCCGGCAAGGCGGCGGGCTTCGTGGGCGCGTTCGATCCCTTGAGCGTGCGCTTCCGGGCGAGCAAGCCCGTGAGCCAGGCGGTCGCGGTGCTGGGCGGCTCCGCCTACTCCTACTTCCGCTACGAAAGCCACCTCGCGGCGCTTGCGGCGCTCGGCGCGCACGACGAGGTGGCGGCGGAGTTCGCGCGCCAGTTCGGTCGCCGCTACGAAGCGGTCGAGCGCTATCGCAGCGACGACGCCGAGATCGTGTTCTTCCTCATCGGCGCGTTTGCCGGCAAGGCGAAGGAGGCGGTGGACCGGCTGCGCGACGCGGGCGAGGCGGTGGGCCTGGTGCGACCGCGCCTGCTGCGCCCGTACCCGGTCGCGGCGCTGCGCAGCGCGCTCGCAGGCAAGCGTGCGGTCGCGGTCATCGACCAGAACCTGTCCATGGGCAAGGGCGGGGTGCTGCACGCCGAGCTGGCGAGCGCGCTCTACGGCCAGCCCGACGCGCCGGTGCTGGCAAGCTTCATCGGCGGCCTGGGCGGGCGCGACATCGGCGCCGAGGAGTTCTACGAGATCGCGGCGCAGGCGCGCGCCGCGGCGGCAACCGGCCGCGCGCCCGAGCCGCGGCTGCTGTTCACGCGCGGCGAGCTGCGCCAGGTGCGCAAGCTCCAGGCGGTCGCGGCTGCCGAGCGCGGCGAACTCGGACGGGCACCATGAGCGAACCGATGCTTCGAATGAAAGACATGCCGTCGGCGCACCTGCTCGGTGCGGGAACTCCGATGTGCCCGGGCTGTGGCGGCCTGCTCGCGTTGCACGAGGTCGCGGACCTGCTCGGCAGCAAGACCGTGTATGTGAATGCCGCGGGGTGCATGACGCTGCTGTCGTCGTATCCGCTCACGCCCTTCCGCGGCTCCTGGCTCTACACCTCGATGGCGAGCGCGCCGGCGGGCGCGCAGGGCGTGCGCGACGCGCTCGACATCCTGCTCTCGAGCGGCCGCATGCCGCCGGAGGAAGACCTGTGCGCGGTGGTGCTCACCGGCGACGGCGCGGCCTACGGCATGGGCCTGTCGGCGACCTCCGGGGCGATCGACCGCGGGCTCGACTTCCTGTACCTCTGCTACGACAACGAGGGCTACGGCAACACCGGCCAGCAGGCCTCGCCCGCGACGCCGCACGCGGCGCGCACCGCGACCGACCGCGGCCCGCGCGGCTATCCCGGCTTCAAGAAGGACCTGTTCGCGATCTGGGCCGCGCATCGCCCGGCGTACGTCGCGACCGTCGCCGGTGCCGAGCCGATCGACCTCGCGCGCAAGCTGAGGAAGGCGAAGAGCCTAAAGGGCCCACGGCTGATTCTCGCGCTCGCGCCCTGCCCGCCGGGCTGGGACTTCGATCCGGGGCAGGCGGTGGAGATCGGGCGCCTGGCGGTGAAGACCGGGGTCTGGCCGCTAAAGGAGTACGTTGACGGCAAGGTGGTGCACACGCGGGTGCCGCACCCGCGGTTGCCGGTGGAGGAGTACCTCTCCAGGCAGGGGCGGTTCGCGCACCTGTTCGCGCCGCGGCGCGACGGGGCAGCGCTCGCTGCGATCCAGGCGCGCGTGGATGCTTACTGGTCGGAAGTCGCCGCATGAAGACTTCGAGCTATCACCATCGCGGCGGCGACACGCCGCTGCTTGGCAGCACCATCCCGCAGCACGTCGCCGGGATCGCGCGCCGCTTCGCCGACCGCGAGGCGGTGGTCGGCATGCCGCAGCGGCGGCGCTTGAGCTATCGCGCGCTTGCGCAGGAGGTGGACCGCCTCGCGCGCGGCCTGCTCGGCGCGGGCTTCGGACGCGGCGAGCGGATCGGCGTCTGGTCCACCGACAACGTCGAGTGGCTGCTGCTGCAGCTCGCGACCGCGCGCATCGGGGCGGTGCTCGTCAACATCAACCCGGCCTACCGGCCGCGCGAGCTGGCCTATTCGCTGAAAAAATCGGAAGTGCAGGGGCTGTTTGCCATTCCGTCGTTCCTGACGAGCGACTACGTGGCGATGCTCGCCGAGCTGCTGCCGGAGCTGAAGCAGGCACAGGCGGAGCGGCTGGCGAGCGCGGAGTTCCCAGCGTTGCGCAAGGTGGTGCTGTACGACCCCGCGGCGCCGGAGCAGACCGCGCGCCCGCACCCGGGCTTCGCGCTGTGGCAGGAAGTGCTCGCCGCGGGCAGCGGCGTCACGCAAGCCGCGCTCGATGCGGCGAGCGCGGCGCTCGACCGCGACGACCCGATCAACATCCAGTACACCTCGGGCACGACGGGGTTCCCGAAGGCAGTAGTGCTCACGCACCACAACATCCTGAATAACGCCTGGTTCACGGCGCAGGCGATGCGCTTCACCGAGCAGGATCGCCTCTGCGTGCCGGTGCCGTTCTACCATTGCTTCGGCATGGTGCTCGCCAACCTGCTGTGCCTGTCGGTGGGCGCATGCCTCGTGATCCCGAGCCCGCACTTCGATCCGCTCGCGGTGCTCGAGGCAGTGCACCGGGAGCGCTGCACCGCGCTGCACGGCGTGCCGACCATGTTCATCGCCGAGCTGGAGCACCCGCGCTTCGCGGAATTCGACCTCGCCAGCCTGCGCACCGGCATCATGGCGGGCGCGCCGTGCCCGCCGCCGCTGATGCGGCGCGTGATCGAAGAGCTGCACGTGCCCGAGATCCTGATCGGCTACGGCGAGACCGAGGCCTCGCCGATCACGCACCTCACGGCCGCGGACGACAGCCTGGAACGACGCCTCGAGACCGTGGGCACCAACCTGCCGCACCAGGAGGTGAAGCTGGTGCACGTCAAGACCGGCGCCACCGTGCCGGTGGGCGAGGTGGGCGAAGTGTGCTTTCGCGGCTACCACGTGATGCGCGGCTACTACGGCGACGCCGAGGCGACGCGCAAGGCGATCGACGCGCAGGGCTGGCTGCACTCGGGCGACCTCGGCACCATGGATGCCGATGGCTACGTGCGCATCACCGGGCGGCTGAAGGAAATGATCATCCGCGGCGGCGAGAACATCTACCCGCGCGAGATCGAGGAGTTCCTCTACACCCACCCCAAGATCGCGCAGGTGGCGGTGTTCGGCGTGCCCGACGCGTACTACGGCGAGGAAATCGCCGCCTGGATCCAGCTGCGCGCCGGCGAGCGCGCCACCGAGGACGAGATCCGCGCCTTCTGCAAGGGCCGCATCGCGCACTTCAAGATTCCCCGCCACGTCCGTTTCGTGGAAGAATTTCCCATGACCGTCACCGGCAAGCTGCAGAAGTTCCGCATGCGCGAGATGGCGGTCGCGCAGGCAGCCGAGAAGGCGAGCGCATGATGCAGAAGAAGACCCAGTTCAACCTCGCCTACCTGATCTTCGCCCTGCTCGCGCTGATGCTCGCGCAGCAGTGGTGGCGCGGCGCGCAGCAGGTGGAGGTGGTGCCCTACAGCGAGTTCGAGCAGCTGCTGGCGCAGAATCGCATCTCGGAAGTGCAGGTCGGCGAGCGCCAGATCACCGGCAAGCTGAAGAGCCCGGACGAGAAGGGCAAGACCGTGGCGGTGGCGAACATCGTCGAGCCCGACATCGCCGATCGCCTGGCCAAGTTCGGCGTTCCCTATACGCGCGTGCACGAAAGCACCTTCCTGCGCGACGTGCTGTCGTGGATCCTGCCGGCGCTGGTGTTCTTCGGCGTGTGGTACTTCCTCGCGCAGCGCATGGCCGGGCAGCAGGGCCTGGGCGGCTTCATGAGCATCGGCAAGAGCCGCGCCAAGGTGTACGTGGAAAAGCAGACCGGCGTCACCTTCGCCGACGTGGCGGGCGTGGACGAGGCCAAGGCCGAGCTGCAGGAAGTGGTCGAGTTCCTGCGCGACCCGGGGCGCTACGGCAGGCTCGGCGCGCGCGCGCCCAAGGGCATCCTGCTGGTCGGCCCGCCCGGCACCGGCAAGACGCTGCTCGCGCGCGCGGTCGCGGGCGAGGCGGGGGTCGCGTTCTTCTCCATCAGCGGCTCGGAATTCGTCGAGATGTTCGTCGGCGTGGGCGCGGCGCGCGTGCGGGACCTGTTCGAGCAGGCGAGGCAGAAGGCGCCGGCGATCATCTTCATCGACGAGCTGGACGCGCTCGGGCGCGCGCGCGGCAGCTTCGGCCTGGGCGGCCACGACGAGAAGGAGCAGACGCTCAACCAGCTGCTCGCCGAGATGGACGGCTTCGACCCCTCGAGCGGCGTGGTGCTGCTTGCCGCAACCAACCGCCCGGAGATCCTCGACCCGGCGCTGCTGCGCGCCGGGCGCTTCGACCGGCAGGTGCTGGTGGACCGCCCGGACAAGAAGGGCCGCATCCAGATCCTCGCGGTGCACGTGCGCAAGATCCGCCTCGCCCGGGAGGTCGAGCTGGAGAAGGTCGCGGCGCTCACGCCCGGGTTTTCCGGGGCCGACCTCGCGAACCTCGTCAACGAGGCGGCGCTGCTCGCGACGCGCCGGGGCGGCGACGAAGTGACGCTGGAGGACTTCACGCACGCGGTCGAGCGCATCGTCGCCGGGCTGGAGAAGAAGAACCGCGTGCTGAACGAGGTCGAGCGCCGCACGGTCGCCTACCACGAGATGGGCCATGCGCTGGTCGCGCTCTCGCTCCCGGGGAGCGACCCGGTGCACAAGGTCTCGATCATCCCGCGCGGCGTGGGGGCGCTGGGCTACACCATCCAGCGCCCGACCGAGGACCGCTTCCTCATGACGCGCGAGGAGCTGGAGAACAAGATGGCGGTGCTGCTCGGCGGGCGTGCCGCCGAGGAAACCGTGTTCGGGCGCGTTTCCACCGGCGCTGCCGACGACCTCGCCAAGGTCACCGGCATCGCGCGCAGCATGGTGATGCGCTACGGCATGGTGAAGTCGCTCGGCCAGGTGGCCTACGAGGAGGAGCGCTCGCCGTTCCTCGGCGTGCCCGCCGTGAGCGCCCGCGAGCACAGCGAGGAGACGGCGCGCGAGATCGACGTCGCGGTGCGCGAGATCGTGACGCGCGCCTACGACAAGGCGCTCGCGATCCTCGCGCGCGAGCGCGCGGTGCTGGAGCGCGGCGCCGCGCTGCTGCTCGAGAAGGAAACGCTGGCCGAAGGGGAAATCACCGAGCTGCGCAAGGCGCTTGCACTGGCGCAATGAGAGCGCAAGGGCGGCCGCTTCATTGATCGAAGTCAAACGGCGCGCTCGACGATGCAGGAGCATGGTCCCATGAGCGCGTCGCCACGCATGCCGCATGCCGCCGGGGGGCCGTTCACGCCCGAGGCGCTGGCGCCCTACCTGCAGGCGGTGCTCGGCAAGCCGGTCGCCGGGCTGCGCGTCGCGCCGCTGGGCGCCCAGGCCGGCGGCGACAAGGGCTACGGCTACGGCATCCCCCTGCGGCTCGACTACGACGTCGGCGGCAAGCCGGCGAGCGCGGTGCTCGAGACCGTGCGCCCGGGGCCGTTCGGCCACGAGCACATGGCCGACCGCGCGCAATCGCTGCTCTGGGCGCACCGCGCCTTCGCCACGCTGCCGAAGCACGTGCGCTCGCTCGATGTCGGGGCGGTGGCCTCCGACGGCAGGCTGCTGCCGCTCGGCGGCGCCGAGGAGTTCTTCATCGTCACCGGGTTCGTCGCCGGGCGCGAATACGCCGGCGACCTGCTGCGGCTGCGGCAGGGCGCGGCGCTCGAGCGGCTCGACATCGAGCGCGCCGAGGCGCTGTGCGACTATCTCGTCGAGGTCCACCGCCTTCCGGGCCCCGATCCAGGCCTTTACGTCAGGCGCATCCGCGAGCTGGTGGGCCTTGGCGAGTGCATCTTCGGCATCTGCGACAGCTACCCGGCGAGCGGCGAGCCGGTGCCCGCGAAGCTGCTCGAGGACATCGAACGGCGCTGCATCACGTGGCGCTGGAGGCTCAAGCGCCGCACGCACCGCCTGCGGCAGGTGCACGGCGACTTCCATCCCTGGAACATCCTGTTCCGCGAGAGTGTGGATTTCACGGTGCTCGACCGCTCGCGCGGCGAGTGGGGCGAGCCGGCCGACGACGTCGCGTGCCTTGCGCTCAACTATCTGTTCTTCTCGCTGCAGCGCGCGGGGCGCCTGGAAGGCGACTTCGAGCGCCTGTACCGCGGGTTCTGGGACCGGTACCTCGAGCGCTCGGGCGACTCCGAGCTGCTCGAGGTGACGGCGCCGTTCCTCGCCTTTCGCGCTCTGGTGATGGCGAACCCGGTGTGGTACCCGGCGCTCGACGCGAAGCTGCGCCACAAGCTGCTGCGGTTCATCGTGGCGGTGCTCGACCGCGAGCGCTTCGACCCGGCGGATTCGAACCGCTACCTGGAAAGCTGAGCATGGAAGCCGCGTTCGCAGTCTGGCTGACCGGGCTGCCGGCCTCCGGCAAGAGCACCATCGCGAGGGAACTCGTCGCGGCGCTGCAGGCGCGCGGCCTGCGCCCCGCGTGGCTGGAGTCCGACGCGCTGCGCGCGCTGCTCACGCCGCAGGCGCGCTACGACGACGCCGAGCGCGACCTGTTCTACGGGGCGCTGGCGCACCTGGGCGCGTTCCTCGTGCAACGCGGCGTGCCGGTGATCCTGGATGCCACCGCCAACCGGCGCGCCTACCGCGACGCGGCGCGCCAGCGCATCGCGCGCTTCGCGGAGGTGTTCGTGGATTGCCCGCGCGAGCTGTGCGAGGCGCGCGACCCGAAGGGCCTGTATGCGCGCGCGCGGCAGGGCGCGGTGGCGAGCCTGCCGGGCGCGCAGGCGGCCTACGAGCCGCCGCTCGCCCCGGAGCTTGCGGTGCGCAGCGACGTGCAATCGCCGCAGGAAGCCGCGACAGACATCGTGCGCCTGCTCGAGCGGCGCGGCTGGCTGCCGGCGCGGCAGGAAGCGACGGCGAGGTGAGGACGGCATGAGCGACGACAGCAAGGCGCTGCCGGCTGCGGCCCTCAGCCGGCGCTGCGATCCGGTGGCGTTCCGCTTCGTCACGACGGCGGAGCTGGCGGAAGGCGGCACGGTGGCGGGCCAGGCGCGCGCGGCGTCGGCGCTCGAGTTCGGCATGGCGGTCGCGGGCGAGGGCTACAACGTGTTCGTCATGGGGCCGGCCGGCAGCGGCAAGAGCACGCTGGTGCAGGAGACGCTCGCGGCGCGCGCCAAGGCCGCGCCGGCGCCCTCGGACTGGGTCTACGTCAACAACTTCGCGGCGCCGCACCGGCCGCTTGCGATCGAGCTGCCGGCGGGCCGCGGCGCGGAGCTGCGCGCCGACATGGCGCGCCTCGTGGAGGAGCTGCGCAGCGCGATCCCGGCGGTGTTCGAGAGCGAGGAGTACACCAACCGCGTCGAGCAGATCGACGCCGAGTTCAACCAGCGGCACGAGCGCGCCATCTCCGAGATCGGCAAGGACGCGGCGCGCGAGCGCATCGCGCTGCTGCGCACGCCCAGCGGCTTCACCTTCGCGCCGCTCAAGGACGGCGAGGTGATCAGCGCCGAGGACTTCAACCAGCTCCCGGACAAGGAGAAGGAGCGCATCGCCGAGACCGTCGCGCAGCTGCAGCAGCGGCTGGAGAGGACCATCCGCGAGGTGCTGCGCTGGCGCAAGGAACGCAACGAGCGCGTGCGGCAGCTCAACCGCGACATGACGATGCTCGCGGTCGGGCAGCACGTCGACGAGCTGATGGAGCGGCACGCCGGCGTGCCGAGGGTGACCGAGTACCTCCAGGCGGTGAAGGCCGACGTGCTGGAGAACGCCGAGGACTTCCGCCGTCCGGAGCACGGCGCGATGGCGATCCCGGGACTCGCCGGGCCGGGGCGCGACGCCGAGCTGCGGCGCTACGCGGTGAACGTGCTGGTCGAGCACCGGCACGAGGACGGCGCGCCGCTGGTGCTGCTCGACCACCCGACGCACTCGCGCCTCGTGGGGCGCATCGAGCACACGCAGCACTTCGGCACGCTGGTCACCGACTTCACGCTGATCAAGCCGGGCGCGCTGCATCGCGCCAACGGCGGCTACCTGGTGGTGGACGCCTACAAGATCCTGACGCAGCCCTTCGCCTGGGACGCGCTCAAGCGCGCGCTCACGCGCGGCGAGGCGCGCATCGAGCCGATCGGCGAGCTGTGGGGCTTCGGCACTGCCGAGTCGCTCGACCCGGATCCGATCCCGCTGCGCGTCAAGGTGGTGGTGACGGGCGAGCGCTACGTCTACTACCTGCTGCAGGCCTACGACCCGGACTTCCGCCGCCTGTTCCACGTCGTGGCCGACTTCGAGGAGTCGCTCGACCGCGACCGTGGCACCGAGCAGGAGCTGGCGCGCATGATCGCCGGCGCGGCGCGCAGGGAGAAGCTGCTGCCGCTCGAGCCCGCGGGCGTGGCGCGCGTCATCGACCACGCCTCGCGCCGGGCGGGCGACGCGCGCAAGATCTCGACCGAGGCCGCGGCGATCACGCGGCTGGTGCGCGAGGCGGATTTCCTCGCGCGCGGCGCCGGGCGCGCGGCGATCGCCGGCGCCGCCGTCGACGCGGCGCTCGAGGGCCAGCGCCGGCGCGAGGACCGGGTCAAGCGCCGGCTGCACGAGGCGATCGCGCGCGGCACCGTGCTCATCGACACCGACGGCGCCAAGGTCGGGCAGGTGAACGCGCTGTCGGTGATCCAGCTGGGCGAGTTCCCGTTCGCGGTGCCGACTCGGGTCACCGCCACCACCCGAGTCGGCGACGGGCAGGTGATCGACATCCAGCGCGAAGTCGAGCTGGGCGGCGCGATCCACTCCAAGGGGGTGCTGACGCTGTCGCAGTTCCTCGCGGCGCGCTATTCCGCGAGGCGCCCGCTGTCGCTCGCGGCGAGCCTCGTTTTCGAGCAGACCTACAGCCAGGTCGAGGGCGACAGCGCTTCGCTCGCCGAGTTGTGCGCGCTGCTGTCGTCGCTTTCGGGGCTGCCGATCCGGCAGTCGCTTGCGCTCACCGGGTCGGTCAACCAGCTTGGCGAGGTGCAGGCGATCGGCGGCGTGAACGAGAAGATCGAGGGCTTCTTCGACGTCTGCGCCGGGCGCGGCCTGAGCGGCTCCCAGGGCGTCGTCATCCCGGCGTCGAACGCAGAGCACCTGATGCTGCGCGAGGACGTGATTGCGGCGGCGGCGGCGGGCAAGTTCCGGGTGTTCGCGGTGCGCACCGTGGACGAGGCGATCGAGCTGCTCACCGGGGTGCCGGCGGGCACGCCCGACCCGGCGGGCGATCCGCAGAGCGTCAACGGGCGGGCCGCCGCGCGGCTCCAGGAGTACAGCACGCTGCGGCGGGGACCGCCCGCTGCGGCGCGCGTCGGCGCGCGGCGCCGGAGGACGCAGCAGGATGGCCGTTAGCCGGTCTGCGACGCGCATCGTGCTCTGCCTCGAGTGCGGCGCCGCCGAGGCGCCCGCCATCGAGACGGCGCTCGCGCTCGCCGCCGGCATGCATGCCGAGCTC
The DNA here is from genome assembly GCA_964627075.1 of uncultured Enterobacteriaceae bacterium. Taxonomy (GTDB): domain Bacteria; phylum Pseudomonadota; class Gammaproteobacteria; order Burkholderiales; family SG8-39; genus 2-02-FULL-66-14. The sequence goes on from CAZVHU010000004.1 coordinate 26,861, forward strand.
GCCGCGCTGTTCGTGGAGGACGAGCGCCTGCTGCGGCTCGCGGCGCTGCCCTTCGGGCAGGAAATCGGGCGCACCTCGGCGCTGCTGCGCACGCTGGAGCGCGAGCAGCTCGAGCGCGCCTTCCAGGCGGAGGCCGTGCGGTTGCGCCGTGCGCTCGCCAGCGCGGCCGAGCCCCTGGCGCTGAAGTGGACGCTCGACGTCGCGCGCGGCGAGACGGTGGCCGTGTCGCTCGAGCGCCTGGGCGCCGAGGACCTGCTGGTCCTGCATCGGAGCGCGACCGCCGGCATCGCGGGCGGCGCGCGCGGGCCGGGCAAGGCGCAGTTCCGCGCGCTGGCGAGGCGGCCGGTGGCGGTGCTGCTCGCCGACAGCGAAGGCGGCTGGCGCGCGCTCGATGCAGCCGCCGCCATCGCGCAGCGCACCGCCGGGGAGATCGCCGTCCTGATCGACGCGCCCGGCGAGGGCACATTCCGCGCCCTGCGGGAACGGGCGCGCGAACGGCTTGCCGGCGCGCCGGCGCGCTTCCTGCGGCTCGCCGACAGGGCGCCGCAAGCGATCGCCGCGGTGGTACGCTCGCACGGTGCGGCCGCGCTGGTCTGGCCGGGCGCCGCGCGGCGCCAGCGCGAGGCGCTCGCCGAGATGCTCGACGAGCTGGCCTGCCCGGTGGTGCTGATTCCCTGAAACGGAGCTGGAGCCTTGCCCATGAAACAGACGATCCCGACCACGCCTCCCGACTACGACCGCGCGCGCATCATCGAGCGGCCCGACGGCTTTTACTGGAGGATGAAGCAAACCAACCGCGAGTACGGGCCGTTCGACACGCTGGTCGAGGCGATCGCCGACATGCAATCGGCCGAGGAAACCGACTACGAGCCGGGCGAGACGCTCGAGGAAGCTGAGCGCGAGATCGGCATCGCCGAGTGGCGCGACCCGGAGACCGGCGAGCCGGCCGAGGAATCGGTGCCGCGGCTGGAGGACCACTGAGCCGCCTGCAAGCCGTCCCCGCCCGGGCGGGGAAGCGTCGCAGCCATGCCGCAGGAATACTTCGAGCATGACGCCGATTTCGGCGTCATCGGCCGCGGCGCCACGCCCGAGCAGGCGTTCGCCGCCGCCGCCGAGTCGATGTTCGCGCTCCAGGGGGACCTTGCCGCAGTGGGCGCAAGCGAGGCGGTGACGGTCGAGTTCGAGGAGCCGGACCTGGAGCTCGCGCTGGTGGCCTGGCTGAACGGCCTGCTCGGCCAGGCGCGGGCGCGCGGCCTGGAGCTGGCGCACTTCAGGCTGCAGCGCGAGGGCAACCGCTGGCGCGGCGAAGGCCGCGGCGAGCCGTGGCGGCGCGCGCGCGAGCACGGCGTGGAGGTGAAGGGCGCGACGCTCACCGCGCTTTCGGTGAAGCAGGGCCCGCAGGGCTGGGAAGCACGCTGCGTGGTCGACGTCTGACGGGGGCGCCATGGACACCGGGCGCCTGGAGCGCATCGACGACTGGACCTGGAGCGTGCCGCGCGCCGCGGGCGACAGGCGCGCCGAGGTGCGCCTCTATGGCGCGCGGGAGCTGCTTGCCACGATGGACGACAAGGTGCTCGAGCAGATCACCAACGTCGCGCGCCTGCCCGGGCTGGTGGGATTTGCCGCCACCATGCCCGACGCCCACTGGGGATACGGCTTTCCCATCGGCGGCGTCGCCGCCTTCGACGCCGAGCAGGGCGGAATCGTCTCCGCGGGCGGCGTCGGCTTCGACATCTCCTGCGGCATCCGCTGCCTGCGCAGCGACCTCGCGATCACCGACGTGCTGCCGGTGGCGCGCGAGCTCTCCAACGAGCTGTTCGCCGCCATCCCCGCGGGCATGGGCGAGGAGGGCGACATCAAGCTCTCGGAAGCGCAGCTCGACGCCGTGCTCGACGGCGGCGCGCAATGGGCGCTCGGCCGCGGCTACGGCCACGCGCGCGACCTGGAGTACATCGAGGAGCGCGGCAAGATGGCCGGCGCGAGGCCCGAGTGCGTGTCGCCGCTCGCCAAGCGCCGCCAGCGCGGCGAGATGGGCACGCTCGGCTCGGGCAACCACTACCTCGAGGTGCAATCGGTCGAGCAGATCTTCGACCGCGACGCCGCGGCGGCCTTCGGCCTGCGCGAGGGGCAGGTGGTGGTCTCGATCCATTGCGGCTCGCGCGGCCTCGGGCACCAGATCGGCACCGAGTACCTGGTGAGCCTCGCCAAGGCCGCCGGGCGCCTCGGCATCCGGCTTCCCGACCGCGAGCTCGCCTGTGCGCCGATCAAGTCGCCCGAGGGCGAGAGCTACCTCGGCGCGATGCGCGCCGCAGTCAACTGCGCGCTCGCCAACCGCCAGATCCTCACCCACCTGACGCGCGAGGTGTTCGCGCGCGTGCTGCCGCGCGCCACGCTCGAGACGCTGTACGACGTGTCGCACAACACCTGCAAGGCCGAGCGCCACGAGGTCGAGGGCAGGCCGCGGCTGCTCCACGTGCACCGCAAGGGCGCGACGCGCGCCTTCGGCCCGGGGCACGCCGAGCTGCCGCCCGAGTACCGCGCGGCCGGCCAGCCGGTGATCATCGGCGGCAGCATGGGCACGCGCTCCTACGTGCTCGCCGGCACGAGCGCAAGCGAGCGCCTGGCGTATTCCTCCGCCAGCCACGGCGCCGGCCGCGCCATGAGCCGCAACGCGGCGCTCAAGCGCTGGCACGGGCGCAAGCTGGTGGACGACCTCGCGGCCGAGGGGATCCTCGTCCGCACGCGCTCGATGCGCGGCGTGGCGGAGGAAGCGCCGGGCGCCTACAAGGACGTCGAGCTGGTGGCCGAGGCGACCGAGCGCGCCGGTCTCGCGCGGCGCGTCGCACGCCTGCGGCCGCACATCTGCATCAAGGGCTGATGCGGCGCCCGGGGCGCCGGTAGATCACGTAGTAGACGAGCGCCACCAGCACGCTGCCGCCCACCAGGTTGCCGGCAATCACCGGCACGAGATTGCGCGCGAGCCCGGTCCAACCGATCGCCTCCCCGCCGGCCGGCAGCGCCCAGCCCGCGGCCTTGAGCATCATCGCGAGCGGGATCAGGTACATGTTGGCGATGGAGTGCTCGAAGCCCGCGGCGACGAAGGCGGAAATCGGGAACACGATGGCCACCATCTTGTCGGCGACGCTGCGCCCGGCGAAGGTCATCCACGCCGCCATGCACACCAGCACGTTGCACAGCGCGCCGCGGAAGAACGCCTCCCAGAACGGCAGCGCGCACTTCGCGGCGGCGATCTCGAGCGTCGCGCGGCCGACGGCTCCATCGTTCATGCCGGCGTGGCCGGAGAGGAACACCATTGCGGCGAGCCCGGCCGCGCCTGCGAAATTGGCGGCGCACACCACCGACCAGTTGTAGAGCACTTCCCCGCTGGAGAGCTTGCCGTCGGCCCACGCCATGGCGAGGAGGTTGTTGCCCGTGAAGAGCTCGGCGCCCGCCACCACCACCAGCAGCAGCCCGAGCGAAAAGCACACCCCGCCCAGCACCCGCGAGGCCGCGTAGCCGAGCGCAGGGTCGCTCGCGACCAGCACGAAATACAGCGCACCCAGCCCGATGAAGGCCCCGGCGAGCACGCCCAGCATCGAGAGCGAGAGAAACGGCAGCCGCGCCTTCGCCACGCCGATGCCCTCGACGCGCTCGGCGACCTGCTGCGGCGAGAAGGCATCGAACCCGTAGATCTCAGCCATCGGGCGAGTATGGTTGCCGGGGGCGGCCCCCGTTTGACGCTCATCAAGGGGCGCCGCGCCCGCGGCGGCAAAATATCCGGTGTGAATTCAATGCCATAGGCCAGCCATGACAGCCAAGCATATCCTCTACGACGGCGCGGCGCGCGAGAAGATCGTGCGCGGCGTGAGCATGCTCGCGGACGCGGTCCGCTGCACCCTGGGCCCCAAGGCGCGCACAGTGGTGCTCGAGCGCTCCTTCGGCGCCCCGACGGTGATCAATTCGGGGGTGGCGGTGGCGAAGGAAATCGAGCTGCCGGACCCGTTCGAGAACATGGGCGCGCAGATGGCGCGCGAGGTCGCCGCCAAGACCTCCGAAGTCGCAGGCGACGGCACCACCACGGCGACGCTGCTTGCCGCGGGCATCGTGCTCGAAGGCATGAAGTACGTCGCCTCGGGGATGAACCCGATGGACCTCAAGCGCGGCGTGGACAGGGCGGTCGAGGCGCTGGTCGCCGAATTGAAGCGCCGCGCCAAGCCCTGCGCGACGCGCACCGAGATCGCGCACGTGGCGACGATTTCGGCGAACAACGACCGCACCATCGGCGACCTGATCGCCGACGCGATGGAGAAGGTCGGCAAGGAAGGCGTGATCACGGTCGAGGACGGCTCGGGCCTGGCGAGCGAGCTCGAGCTCGTCGAGGGCATGCAGTTCGACCGCGGCTATCTCTCGCCCTACTTCATCAACCAGCCCGAGAAGCAGCGCGCGGTGCTGGAGGACGCGCTGATCCTGATCCACGACAAGAAGGTCTCGTCGATCGCCGACATGCTGCCGCTGCTGGAGAAGGTGGCGCAGGCCGGCAAGCCGCTGCTGGTGATCGCCGAGGAGGTCGAGGGCGAGGCGCTGGCGACGCTGGTGGTCAACAGCCTGCGCGGCGTGATCAAGGCCTGCGCGGTGAAGGCGCCGGGGTTCGGCGACCGCAGGAAGGCGATGCTCGAGGACATCGCCATCCTCACCGGCGGCAGCGTGATCGCGGAAGAAGCGGGATTGAAGCTCGAGCGCACCGAGCTGGCGCAGCTCGGGCGCGCCAAGCGCATCGAGATGGACAAGGACAACACCACGCTCATCGGCGGCGCGGGCGACCCGGCGCGGATCGAGGCGCGCATCGCGCAGATCAAGCGCGAGCACAAGGAGGCGACCAGCGACTACGACAAGGAAAAGCTCCAGGAGCGCGCCGCCAAGCTCTCGGGCGGCGTCGCGGTGGTGAAGGTGGGCGCGGCCACCGAGACCGAGATGAAGGAGCGCAAGGCGCGGGTGGAGGACGCGCTGCACGCGACGCGCGCTGCGGTTGAGGAGGGCGTGCTCGCCGGCGGCGGGGTGGCGCTCCTGCGCGCGCGCAAGGCGATCGGCGATCTGCACGGCGAGAATCACGACCAGGACTGCGGCATCCAGACGGTGATGCGCGCGGTCGAGGCGCCGCTCGTGCAGATCGTCGCCAACGCCGGCGACGAGCCCGCGGTGGTGCTCGACAAGGTGCTCGCGGGCGACGGCGACTTCGGCTACAACGCGGCCACCGGGCAGTACGGCGACATGGTGGCGATGGGCGTGCTCGACCCCTGCAAGGTGACGCGCAGCGCGCTGCAGAACGCGGCCTCGATCGCGGGCCTGATCCTCACCACCGACTGCCTGGTGGCGAGGATCCCGGAGCCGCGCGCCGCGGGCCCCGGCATGCCGCAGGAGATGTAGCGCGGCCCGGGGCCGCGCCGCGTGAAAGCGAACCGCGACTCGCGACGCCAGGAGACCGTAGGCGCGCACCTGGTGGCGCACGCCGCGACGGCTCGCGCCGGCGATACCGCGGCCGAGGCTCTGGCGCGGCTTGCGCGCGAGCGTCCGGCGAGCGCCGAGCTGGTCTGCGTGGTGGACGACGCCGGGCATCTCGCGGGTGCGCTGCCGGTATCGAAGCTGTTCGCGCTCGATCCTTCCGCGCGCATCGGCGAGGCCATGCAGGCGTCCTTCCCGCGCGTCGAGCCCGGCACGGACCAGGAACGCGCGGCGTCGCTCGCGCTGCACCACGGGGCAGACGCGCTGCCCGTAGTGGACGCCAGCGGCCGGCTGCAGGGCGTAATGCCGTCGCAGGCGCTGCTGCAGGTGCTGCGCCGCGAGCACATCGAGGACCTGCACCGGCTGGCGGGCATCCAGCGCGAGACCGCGAAGGCGCGGCACGCGATCGAGGACCCGCCGCTGCGCCGCGCGCGCCACCGTCTGCCGTGGCTGCTCGCCGGCCTCGCGGGCGCGATGCTCGCCACCGCGGTGATGGCGGGGTTCGAGGCGACGCTGCAGGCGCAGATCGCGGTGGCGTTCTTCGTGCCGGGACTGGTCTACCTCGCGGATGCCATCGGCACGCAGAGCGAGGCGATCGCGGTGCGCGGGCTGTCGCTCACGCGCGCCGGCATCGGCCACTTGCTTGCGGGCGAGCTGCGCACCGGGATGCTGATCGGCGCCACGCTCGGCGCGATCGTCTTTTTTCCGGTCCTGGCGGCGTTCGGCGACGCGCGCCTCGCCGGCGCGGTCGCGGCGGCGATCTTCGCTGCCGGCAGCATCGCCGCCGCGATCGGCTTCGGGCTGCCGTGGCTGCTCGCGCGGCTGCGCCGCGACCCGGCGCTCGGCAGCGGCCCGCTCGCCACCGTGGTCCAGGACATCCTCAGCATCGTGGTCTACTTCGTGGTGCTGCGCGCCTTCGGCATCTAGGGGCTCTCAAGGCCGGACGAGCGCGAGCACCACGCGCCGCACCTGCGGCTCGTCGCTGCTCGGCGCCGATTTGAAGCCCAGGTCCTCGCACAGCGCGAGCATGGGGCGGTTATCCGCCAGCACGTGCCCGATCATCTCGCGCAGCCCCCGGGCGCGCGCCACCTCGATCAGCTGCGCCATCATGCGGCGCCCCAGGCCGCGCCGCTGCCATTCGTCGCTCACCACCAGCGCGAACTCGCAGCTGTCGCCGTCCGGGTTGGTGACGTAGCGGCACACGCCGATCTCGCGCTCGGCGCCCCTGTCGCGCACGGTGGCGACGAACGCCATCTCGCGGTCGTAGTCGATCTGCGTGAAGCGCACCAGCATCGCGGGCGTCAGCTCGCGCAGCGTGTCCATGAAGCGGAAGTAGCGGCTCGAGGGCGAGAGCGCGCGCACGAACGCCTGCTCGATCTCGGCGTCCTCGGGCCGGATCGGGCGCAGCGTCACCGCGGGGCCGTCGGCGGGCTGCCAGGTGCCCACCAGCTGCGCCGGGTAGGGATGGATCGCCATGTGCGCGTAGCGCTCGCGCTGCGGCCCCGGGCGGCGCAGCACCACGCGCGCGTCCACCGCGATCGCGCCGTTCTCGTCGGCAACCAGGGGGTTGATGTCCAGCTCCTCGACCTCCGGCAGCTCGCACGCGATCTCCGAGACGCGCAGCATCACCGACTCGAGCGCCTGCATGTCCACCGGCGGCAGGTTGCGGAACGCCCCGAGAAGCTTCGCGACCCGCGTGCCGCGGATCATGTCCGCGACCAGGAACGCGTTCAGCGGCGGCAGCGCCACGGCGCGGTCGCGGTGCACCTCGACCGCGGTGCCGCCGGTGCCGAAGGTGATCGCCGGGCCGAACACCGGGTCGCGCACCACCCCGGCCATCAGCTCGCGGCCGTTCGGTCGCTCGATCATCGGCTCGACCGCCACGCCGTTGACGCGCGCCTGCGGCCGCAGCCGCGCCGCCGACTCCGCGATCGCCTGGTAGGCCTCGCGCACCGCCTGCGCGTTGGCGAGGTTGAGGCGCACGCCGCCGACGTCGCTCTTGTGCGGGATGTCGGGCGAGTCGACCTTCATCACCACGGGGAAGCCCGTTTCGGTGGCGATCAGCACGGCCTCGTGCGCCGAGCGCGCCACGACCGTGCGCGCGACCGGCACGCGGAACGCGGCAAGCAGCGCCTTGGACTCCATCTCCGACATGACGCTTCTCTTGTCGGCGAGCACGCCCGCCACGACCTGGCGCGCGGCCTCGAGGTCGGGCGGCTGCTGGTGCGCGAGCGGCCCCGGCGCCTGCAGCAGCGCGCGCTGGTTGCGGAAGAACGCCGAGACGTGCGCGAACATCTCCACCGCCGGGTCGGGCGTGCGGAACACGGGGATGCCGGCCTCGAGCAGCAGCCGGCGCGCGGGCGCCACCTGGCCCTCGCCCATCCAGCACGCGAGCACGGGCTTCGAGGCGCCGCGCGCGGCCTCGATCACGGCGCGCGCGGCGTCCTCGGCGGCGGTCATCGCCTGCGGCGACAGCATCGCGAGCACGCCGTCCACGCCTTGGTCCTCGAGACAGGCCTTGAGCGCGGCGCGGTAGCGGCCGGCGTCGGCGTCGCCGATCAGGTCCACGGGGTTCGATTGCGACCAGTTGGCGGGCAGCGCGCGCTTGAGCGCCTCGATCGTCCCGGGGGCGAGCTGCGCGAGCGGGATGCCGAGGTCGGCGGCGCGGTCTGCCGCCATCACGCCCGGGCCGCCGCCGTTGGTGATGACCGCCAGGCGTTCGCCCTGCGGGCGCACGTGCGAGGCGAGCGCGTGCGCCGCGGCGACCAGCTGGCCGATGGTCGAGACGCGCACCGCGCCGGCGCGCTTCACCGCGGCGTCGAACACGTCGTCCAGCCCCACGATCGCCCCCGTGTGCGAAACGGCGGCGCGCGCGCCCACCGCGTGGCGCCCCGACTTCATCAGGATCACGGGCTTGACGCGCGAGGCCGCGCGCAGCGCCGAGACGAAGCGGCGCGCGTCGCGCACGCCTTCCACGTAGAGCAGGATGTGCTCGGTGCGCGCGTCGTTGGCGAGGTAGTCCACGATCTCGCCGAAATCGATGTCGGTCGAGCCGCCGAGCGACACCACGCTCGAGAACCCGATCCTGTTGGGCAGCGCCCAGTCGAGCATCGCCGTGCACACCGCGCCCGACTGCGACACCAGGCCGAGCGACCCGGCGAGCGCGCCGCCGTGGGCGAAGGTCGCGTCCAACCCCAGCTCGGGCCGCATCAGGCCGAGGCAGTTCGGGCCCAGCAGCCGGAGCCGGTGGCGGCGCGCGTTCTCGAGCAGCGCGCGCTCCAGTCGCGCGCCCTGCGGGCCGGCCTCCGAGAAGCCGGCGCTGATCACCACCGCCGCGCGCACGCCCGCGGCGCCGCATTCCTCGATCACGCGCGGCACGGTGGCGGCCGGGGTCGCCACCACCGCGAGGTCCACCCGCTGCGGCACCCTGGCGATCGAGTCGAAGCAGGGCACGCCCTGCACGCCGCGGTATTTCGGATTGACGGCGTAGAGCGCGCCGCGGTATCTCGCTGCGCGCATGTTCGCCATCAGCACCGCGCCGACGGAGCCGGGATTCTCGCTTGCGCCGATGACCGCCACCGAGCCGGGCTCGAACAGCGGCGTCAGGTAATGGCGCTGCGACAGGCCTTCCATGCGCTGCGTAGCATAAGGGGGCGCGGGTCCGGGAAGTTGATTCGCGTCAACCCCTCTGGCCAGCCGCAACGCAGACTTGGATCGCATGGAAGACGACGCGCCGCTGCAGCACGTTTCCTCCGCCGGATTGAGCGCCGCGGAGGCGCGCGCGCGGCTCGCCGCCGAGGGGCCTAACTTGTTGCCGGGCGCCGAGCGCCGGCAGACGCTTGCCATCGCGCTCGGGGTGGTGCGCGAGCCGATGTTCCTGCTGCTGATCGCCGCCAGCGCCATCTACCTGCTCCTGGGCGACGTGCGGGAGGCGCTGGTGCTCGCGGCCTCGATCGCGGTGGTGATGGCGATCACCGTGGCCCAAGAGCGGCGCAGCGAGCGCGCGCTCGAGGCGCTGCGCGACCTCGCCAGCCCGCGCGCCAAGGTGGTGCGCGACGGAGTCGAGCAGCGCATCGCCGGCGCGGAGGTGGTGCGCGGCGATCTTCTCATCCTGTCCGAGGGCGACCGCGTGCCGGCCGATGCGCGCCTCGTTGCCGCGAACGAGCTGATGGTGGACGAGTCGCTGCTCACCGGCGAGTCCGTGCCGGTGGACAAGCGCCCGGGCAGGGGCGGGGCGCGCGAACATCGCGTCTACTCGGGCACGCTGGTCGTGAAGGGCCGCGGGCGGGCGGAGGTGCTCGCTACCGGCGCGCGCACCGAGTTCGGCGGCATCGGCGCCTCGCTCGCCGGGCTGTCGCCCGAAAAAACCGCGCTGCAGCGCGAGACCGCGCGTATCGTGCGCATCGTGGCGTTCGGCGCGGTGGCGGTTTCGCTGCTGCTCGCGCTCGCCCACGTCGCCGTGCGCGGCGAGTGGCTGCCGGGGATGCTGGCAGGCCTCACGCTCGCCATGGCGCTGCTGCCCGAGGAATTCCCGGTGGTGCTAACGGTGTTCCTCGCGCTGGGCGCCTGGCGCATCTCGCGCCACGGCGTGCTCACGCGGCGCATGCCGGCGATCGAGACGCTGGGCGCGGCCACCGTGCTGTGCGTGGACAAGACCGGCACGCTCACCGAGAACCGGATGGCGCTCGCCGAGCTGCTGCCCGCGCCCGGGGTGCCGCGCGCCGCCCTGCTCGGGACCGCGGCGCTCGCTTGCGAGCTCGATCCGTTCGACCCGATGGAGCGCGCGCTTCTCGCGGCGGCGGCGCACGAGGCCCCGGACGCGGTGCGCCGGCGCAGCGCGTGGCGCCTCGAGCGCGACTACCCGCTCTCGAGCGGGTTCCTCGCCGTGTGCCACGGCTGGCGCTCGCCCGAGGGCGCGGCGCAGGTTGCCATGAAGGGCGCGCCCGAGACCGTGATCGCGCTGTGCCGGATGGGCGAAGCGGCCCGGCACGCCGCGCTCGAGGAGGCCGCCGACGCCGCGCGGCGCGGGCTGCGGCTGCTCGGCGTGGCGCGCGCCGGCTGGCCGCAGGCCGCGTGGCCGGACGATCCCGGCGCCTTCGAGCTCGAGTTTCTCGGCTTCGCGGCGCTCGCCGATCCGCTGCGCGCCACGGTTCCCGGCGCGGTCGCGCAATGCCGCCGCGCCGGGATCCGGGTGGTGATGATCACCGGCGATCATGCGGCCACCGCGCTCGCGATCGCGCGGCAGGCGGGCATCGGGCACGACGGTCGCGTGCTGGGCGGAGAGCAGATCGCGGCCATGGACGACGCTGCGCTGGCCGCGGCGGTTCGCGAGGTGCGCGTGTTCTCGCGCATCTCGCCGCAGCAGAAGCTGCGCCTGATCGCGGCCTACAAGGCCGCGGGCGAGGTGGTGGCGATGACCGGCGACGGCGTGAACGACGCCCCGGCGCTGAAGGCGGCGCACATCGGCGTCGCCATGGGGCGGCGCGGCACCGACGTCGCGCGCGAGGCGTCGTCGCTCGTGCTGCTGGAGGACGATTTCGGCTCGATCGTCGCCACTGTGCGGCTCGGGCGGCGCATCTACGAGAACATCCGCAACGCGATGCGCTACATCGTCGCGGTGCACGTGCCGACCGCGGGCATGTCGTTCCTGCCGCTCGCATTCGGCTGGCCGGTGTTCCTGTTCCCGGTGCACATCGTGTTCCTCGAGTTCGTCATCGACCCGACCTGCGCGGTCGTGTTCGAGGCCGAGTCGAGCGAAGAGGGCGCGATGCAGCGCCCGCCGCGCCATCCGGCCGAGCCGCTGTTCAACCTGCGGATGCTCGCCGGCGCGCTGCTCGTGGGCGCGGCGGTGCTCGCCTGCGTGTGCCTCGCGTATGCCTGGGCGCAGAACTCGGGGCGATCGGAGGGCGAAGTGCGCGCCATCGGCTTCGCCTCCATCGTGTTCGGCAACCTCGCCATGATCCTCGCGCACCGCGCGCCGGACCGGTCCGTTTTCGCGACGCTCGCGCGGCCCAACCCGGCGTTCTGGTGGGTGGTGCTCGGCGCGCTCGGGGCGCTCGCGACTGCGGTCTATTTCCCGCCGCTTGCGCAGGTGTTCCGCTTCGCGCCGCTGGCGGCGGGCGATGTCGCGACCGCCGCCGGAGCGGGACTTGCGGGAGTGCTCGCCATCGAGGCGCTGAGGCTCGTCCGGCGGGCTTGACGCAAGTCAACACTGCGGCCGGGGCGTGGGGCACACTGATTGCAGTCGGTTCAACTGGAGCAGCCATGGACTACAAGACCATTCTGGTGCACCTCGACGCGGGCAAGACGGTGCCGCAGCGGCTCGACCTCGCTCTTGCGCTGGCGCGCAGGCACGACGCGCACGTGGTGTGCCTGTACGCGGTGAGTGCGGCGCCCGCGACTTCACTCACGGCCGAGGCGGGCGAGATCTTCCGCCAGGCGCAGCACAAGGCGCAGGCCGAGATGCTCGCCAACGCGCGCCGCGCCTACGATGACTGCGTGCGGCGCTCCGGCCACGGCAAGGTGGAGTGGCGCGCGAGCGCGGAGGACGCGCTGGAGGCGGTCGGGCTGCACGCGCGCTACGCCGACCTGGTGGTGATCGGGCAGAAGAACGAGGAGTGGCCCTCGGGTGTCTCGAAGGAATTCGAGGAGCGGCTGTTGCTCGCCTGCGGGCGCCCGGTGCTGGTGGTGCCCTACGCGCACGAAGGGCGCGCCGTCGGCGACACCGTGGTGGTGGCCTGGAACGCGGGCCGCGAGGCGGCGCGCGCGGTGAGCGACGCGCTGCCGCTGCTCGCGCGCGCCAGGCAGGTGCACGTGATCGTGTTCAACCCGAAGCGCGCGGGCGCCGCGCACGGCGAAGTACCCGGTGGCGACATCGCGCTGTTTCTGGCGCGCCACGGCGTCAAGGTGACCGTCTCCAGCCAGGAGGCTTCCGACATCGACGTCGGCAACCTGCTGCTGTCGCGCGCCTTCGATCACTCGGCGGACCTCGTCGTGATGGGCGCCTACGGGCACTCGCGGCTGCAGGAGCTGGTGATGGGGGGCGTGACGCGCACGCTGCTTCGCTCGATGACGGTCCCCGTGCTGATGTCGCATTGAGAAGAATCGAAGGAGCCTTTCCATGCCGGACATCACCTGGATCCTGGTCGCCAACTCGAGCCGCGCGCGGCTGTTCGAGCGCGGCGCCCGCGGCGGCGCGCTGAAGCTCGTGCGCGAGTTCCGCCATCCCGAGAGCCGGGAGAGGCCCGAGGAGCTGGTGAGCGACCAGCCCGGGCACGTGAACATCGGCTTCGGCAGGAACCCGTCGGCCTACGAGCCGCCGACCTCGCCCAGGCGCAACACGCAGCAGCACTTCGCGCTGGAGCTGGCGCGCGAGCTGGAGCGCGGCGCGGCGCAGGGCCGCTACGGGGTGCTGATCGTGAGCGCATCGTCGCCGTTCCTCGGCATGCTGAAGAAGCGCCTCGCGTCGCAGGCGAAGGCGCGGCTGCGCCGCACGCTCGACAAGGACTACACCTCCGCGAGCGCGCGGCAGCTCGCCGGCTATCTCCGGGGGCCTGCGGCCTGAATCTTCCCGATCGGGAAGATTTTCCCCTCGCCAGGCCCGGCCGGGGCGGCGCTCAGTCGCGCGCGAGCGCGGCGAGCGCCCTGGGGTCGAGAACCGTCACGCGCTCGCGCCCGAGCTTCACCCAGCCGCGCTGCTCGAAGCCGCGCAGCAGGCGGCTCACGATCTCGCGCACGCTGCCCAGCTCGTCGGCGAGGCGCTGGTGCGTGCCCTCGATCACCGGCCCGCGGCGCACCAGCAGCTGCGCGAGGCGCGTGTCCAGCCGCCGGAAGGCGACCTCCTCGACGAGCTCCATCACCTCCGCGAGCCGCTCGCCGTACATGCCGAAGACGAAGCGGCGAAACGGCTCCGAATGCAGCAGCAGCTCCTGGAACAGCGCCGGCGGCAGGCTGAGCAGCGCCACGTCCTGCTCCGCGGTGCCGGTCGCCGAGTAGTCGGAGTGGCCGAGCAGGCACCCCCCGGAGAGGATGCAGCCCTGCCCGGGCTCGACTCGATAGAGCAGGATCTCGCGGCCGGTGGGCGCGCTCTTCGCCACGCGCACGCTGCCCTCGAGCAGCAGCGGAAAGCCGCGGCAGGGCTGGTTCGCGTCGAACAGGATGCTGCCTGCGGGTGCGCGCTGCAGGTGCGCCGCGGCAAGCACCTCCTCGAGCCGCGCGGCGGGGAGGCTGCCGAAGACGGGAAAGTGCTCGAGCAACCGCGCCCGCAGCGCCTGCTTTTCCGGACTTGCGGTCTCGTTCATCGGCGCGCGCGGCGTGGCATCGCGGCGCGAGTTTAGCCCAAGGCACCGGCCTTGACGGGCGTCAACCGGGACCGCTACTAGCGCTTCAGACTTGCATGCGGGGATCGCTATGGAACCTCAGTCACAGACCGCCCGCCCGGGCGCGCCGAGAATTGCCTCCGTTGCATCAACCCTTCGACGGAGGACGCATGACCACCGAAAGACTGATCCGCATCTTCGCAGGCACGTTCGTGCTGGTGTCGCTCGCGCTCGGTGCCGAGGCGAGCCCGCTTTTCACGAGCCAGCACTTCCTCTGGCTCACCGCGTTCGTCGGCGCCAACCTGCTGCAGAGCGGTTTCACCAGGCTGTGCCCGCTGGAGTCCATCCTGCGCCGCATCGGCGTGCGCAGCGGCGGCACCGCCTGCGCCTGAGCGCAGGCGAGGAGGCCCGGCGGCCGTGAACAGGAAGCTCGCGGCGTCCGCCGCGCTGCTCGCCTCGCTCGCCCTGGCCGCCTGCGGCCCAGGCGAGCCTCCCAGGCAGGCCGCCGCGCCCGCCACGGCGTTGAGGAGCGCGCCGGTCGAGCTGCGCGAGATCGAGCTCGCCTACGCCGCGCAGGCCGAAGTCGAGGCAGTGCGCCAGTCCACGGTGTCGGCGCAGGTCGCCGGCCGCATCGTCGAGCTGCGCTTCGACGTCGGCGACTACGTCAAGAAAGGCGAGGTGATCGTGCGCATCGACGAGCGCGCGGCGGCGCAGGCGGTGGCCGCGAGCGAGGCGCAGGTGCGCGAGGCGCAGGCCGCGCTCGCCAACGCGCGCGCCAACTACGAGCGCTCGAAGCAGCTGGTGCAGCAGAAGTTCATCAGCGCCGCGGCGCTGGAGAAGGCCGAGGCGGATTTCAAGCAGGCGCAGGCACGCCTCACCGCGATGCTCGCGGGCGCCGGCGCCGCGGCCACCGAGCGCAGCTTCGCCACCATCGTCGCGCCCTACAGCGGCGTGGTGTCGGCGCGCCACGTCGAGCTGGGGGAAATGGCGACGCCGGGCAAGCCGCTGATGACCGGCTTCGATCCTTCCAGCCTGCGCGTGGTCGCGAGCGTGCCGCAGACGCAGGTCGGCGCCATCCAGGCGCTTTCGCGGGCGCGCGTCGAGCTGCCGGCGATCGGCAAGTGGGTGCAGGCGAAGAGCGTCAGCCTGGTCCCCGCGGCCGACCCGCGCACCCACACGATGCGCGTGCGGCTCGAGCTGCCGGATGACGTGCGCGGCGTCTACCCGGGGATGTTCGCGCGCGCCCACTTCGCGACCGGCAGGGCGACGCGCATGGTCGTGCCGCGCGAGGCGATCGTGCGCCGCAGCGAGGTGACCGCGGTCTACGTCGTTCCCGAGCAGGGCCGGCCGCAGCTTCGCCAGGTGCGACTCGGCACCGCGGGCGACGAGCGGTCCATCGAGGTGCTCGCGGGCCTGAAGCCAGGCGAGCGCGTCGCGCTCGACCCGGTCGGGGCGGGGATCGCGGGCGCGCCAGGCAAGCCCTGAGGAGCCTGCCCGGGCATGGGCATTTCCGGCCGCATCGCGAGGTATTTCCAGCATTCGCAGCTCACGCCGCTCGCGGCGCTGGTGGCGTTGCTGGCGGGCCTGTTCGCGGTCGCCGTGACGCCGCGCGAGGAGGAGCCGCAGATCAACGTCACGATGGCCAACGTGCTGATCCCGTTCCCGGGCGCGTCGGCGCGCGACGTCGAGACGCTGGTGGCGACGCCCGCCGAGCAGGTGCTGGCGCAGATGAGCGGCGTCGAGCACGTCTACTCGGTGTCCTCGACCGGCATGGCGGTGCTGACGGTGCAGTTCGAGGTGGGCGTGCCTCGCACCGACGCGCTGGTGCGGCTCTACGACACCATCAACTCGAACCGCGACTGGGTCTCGCCCAACCTCGGCATCGGCGAGCCGGTGATCAAGCCCAAGGGAATCGACGACGTGCCGATCGTCGCGCTCACGCTCTCGAGCGACGACCCGCAGCGCGGCGCCTACGAGCTGGAGCGCATCGCGCACGCCGCCGAGGTCGAGCTCAAGCGCGTGCCCGGCACGCGCGAGGTGCAGACGCTCGGCGGACCGGGGCGCGTGGTGCGCGTGCTGCTCGACCCCGACCGGGTCGCGGCGCACGGCGTCTCGGCGCTCGACGTGCGCAATGCGCTGCAGCTCGCCAACGTGGCGCTGCCCGCGGGGCGACTGCTGCGCGAGAACCGCGAGATCGTGGTCGAGGCGGGCAGCCACCTCGAGTCCGCGGCGGACGTCGGCAGCCTGGTGGTCGGCGCCTTCGACGGCAGGCCCGTCTATCTCTCCGAGATCGCCGAGGTGGCGGACGGGCCGGACCAGCCCGGGCGCTACGTCTGGACCGGGAGCGCGCGCGGCGAGCAGCCCGCGGTGACGCTGCAGGTGACCAAGAAGCCGGGCGAGAACGCGGTGGACGTGGCGCGGCGCGTGGTGCAGCGCGCCGAGGCGCTGCGCGGCACCGTGATTCCCGACGACGTGCGCGTGGCGGTGACGCGCGACTACGGCGCCACCGCCAACGACAAGGCGATGAAGCTGATCCAGAAGCTGCTGTTCGCCACGCTGTCGGTGGTGGCGCTGGTGCTCCTGGCGCTGGGCCGGCGCGAGGCGCTGATCGTCGGCGCGGCGGTGCTGCTCACGCTCGCCGCGACGCTGTTCGCGTCGTGGGCCTGGGGCTTCACGCTGAACCGCGTGTCGCTGTTCGCGCTCATCTTCTCGATCGGCATCCTGGTGGACGACGCCATCGTGGTGGTCGAGAACATCCACCGCCGCATGGCGCTCGAGCGCAAGCCGCTCGCCGAGGTGATCCCGCTCGCGGTGGACGAGGTCGGCGGGCCGACCATCCTCGCCACCTTCACCGTGATCGCGGCGCTGCTGCCGATGGCGTTCGTCACCGGCCTGATGGGGCCCTACATGGGCCCGATCCCGATCAACGCCAGCATGGGGATGCTGATCTCGCTTGCGGTGGCTTTCACGCTGACGCCGTGGCTGGCGCTGAAGCTGCTGGGGAAATCGCACCCCGCGGCCCCGGGCGGCCGTCTCGAGAGCGCATTCACGCGCCTGCTGGGGCCCTTCGTCACCGCGGCGCGAGCGGCGCGCAACCGGATGCGGCTGCTGTGGGCGGTGCTCGCGCTGATCGCGCTTTCCGTGGGGCTCGCGGGCGTGAAGCTGGTGGTGCTCAAGATGCTGCCCTTCGACAACAAGTCGGAGTTCCAGGTGGTGGTGGACATGCCGGCGGGCACGCCCGTCGAGATGACCGCGGCGGCGCTGCGCGACATGGGCGCCTACCTTGCGACGGTGCCCGAAGTGACCGACTACCAGGCGTATGCCGGCGCCGCGTCGCCGATCAATTTCAACGGCCTGGTCCGCCAGTACTACCGGCGCGCCGCCGCCGAGCAGGGCGACCTGCAGGTCAACCTCGTGGACAAGGCGGCGCGTGCGCGCCAGAGCCACGACATCGCGCAGGACGTGCGCCCGCAGCTCGAGGCGATCGGGCGCCGGTGGGGCGCGCGCGTCAAGGTGGTGGAAGTCCCGCCCGGACCGCCGGTGCTCGCGCCGATCGTGGCCGAGGTCTACGGACCCGACGAGGCGGGCCGGATCGCGGTGGCGAAGAAGGTGCGCGAGGCGCTCGCCGCGACGCCCGGCGTGGTGGCGGTGGACGACTCGGTGGAGGACGCCGCGCCGCGCATCCAGCTCAGGGTGGACCAGGCGAAGGCGGCGCTCGCCGGCGTGTCGCGCCGCGACGTGGTCGAGGCGATGCGCATCGGGCTCGCAGGCACCGACGTCACGCCGCTGCACGACGGGCAGTCGAAATACGAGGTGCCGGTGCGCCTTTCGCTGGCGGCAGAGCGCGCCGGCGATCTCGATGACGTGCTCAAGCTCGCGCTGCGCGCGCCTTCGGGGGCGCTGGTGCCGCTCGCGGAGCTGGTGAGCGTTGCGCGCAGCGACCGCGACCGGCCGGTCCACCACAAGGACCTGCTGCCGGTGGTGTACGTGGTGGCCGACCAGGCCGGGCGCGTGGACAGCCCGCTCTACGGAATGTTCGCCGCGCGCGGGCGCGTCGCGGGAGCGCCTCTGGAGCAGGGCGGCGTGCTGGGCGAGTACTTCATCCAGCAGCCCCCGGACCCGTACCGGCAGTACGCGCTGAAGTGGGACGGCGAATGGCAGGTGACCTACGAGACCTTCCGCGACATGGGGCTCGCCTACGCGGTGGGGCTGGTGTTGATCTACCTGCTGGTGGTGGCGCAGTTCCGGTCGTATCTCGTGCCGCTCGTCATCATGGCGCCGATCCCGCTCACGGTGATCGGCGTGATGCCGGGGCACGCGCTGCTCGGCGCCAACTTCACCGCCACCTCGATGATCGGCATGATCGCGCTCGCCGGCATCATCGTGCGCAACTCGATCCTGCTGGTGGACTTCGTCAACCTCAAGCTCGCCGAGGGCGTCGCGCTGCGCGGCGCGATCCTGCAGTCGGCGGCGGCGCGCGCCAAGCCCATCGCGCTCACGGGCGTCGCGGCCATGACCGGGGCGCTGTTCATCCTCGACGACCCGATCTTTAACGGGCTGGCGATTTCGCTCGTCTTCGGTATCCTCGTGTCCACGCTGCTGACGCTGATCGTGATCCCCGTGCTCTACTACGCCGCCTTCCGGCGCCGGCTCGAGAACCCGGCGCCCGCCTAGGCCCGCGCGCCGGCGCCATGGCGGGCGCGCGGATCCCTTTCGCGGCGATCGCGGTCCTCGGCCTGGGCGTGTTCGTCGCCGCTTCGGTCGGCGTCACGCTTTATGTCAGCGGCGCGGCGGGCGTGCGCAGCACGCAGACGCTGCTCGCCGAGCAGGCCGAGACGCTGATCGACTCGATCGAGCACCGCGTGCACATGCTGCTGCGCCCGGTCGAGTCGCAGGCCGGGTGGGTCCATCAGTCGCTGCTCGCAGGCGAGATCGACCTGGAGGACGATGTGCGGCTCGACGCCTTCATGAGCGGTGCGCTCGGCGCCACGCCGCAGGTCGCGGGCATCGGCATCGTCGCGCCCGACGCGAAGCTGCGGCGCTGGAGCCGGGAGTGGTCCGGCGAGACGCGCGAGGACCTCGCCGGCCGCCCGGGCATTCCGGACTGGCTGCTGGGCGGCCGCGAGCGCCAGGCGCCGAGCTGGCGGCCGCCGCTGTGGGCGCAGGCGCGCAACGCCGCGATGCTGCTGCACGACACGCCGCTGCACCTGGACGGCCGCTACCTCGGCATGCTGGCGCAGCTGGTGCCGGTGGCGGCGCTGTCGGACGATCTCGCCGAGCTGCCGGTGGAGCAGGGCGTCACGCCCTTCATCCTGTACGGCGGCCGGGTGCTCGCGCACGCGCACCTCGCGCGGCGCGCGACGCTCGAGGCGAGCGGCAGCCCGCTCCCCGCCGTGTCCGACATCGGCGACCCGGTGCTCGAGCGCTTCGGCTCGCCGGACGTCCAGAAGCCCTTCGGCATGCGCAAGCTCTCGCGCGCGCAGGCGAGCGCGGCGCGGGTGGGCGGCGAGCAGTTCCTGTTCGTCTACCGCGAGATCGGGCGCTACGGCCCGCAGCCATGGATCATCGGTGCGCACGTCGACATCAAGGCGGCGGGCTACGCGGCCGAGATGTGGCGCGTGGTCCAGGCGCTGCTCGCCGGCGTGGGCGTGCTGGTGCTCGCGGTGCTGGTGGCGGCGCTGGTCGGGCGGCGCATGGCGCAGCCGGTGCAGGCGCTGGCGCGCGCCGCCAAGGTGGTGGACGAGGAGAACCTCGACCAGGTGCCGGTCCTCGAGGGCAGCGTGATCGCCGAGTTCGACGACGCGGCGCGCTCCTTCAACCGCATGGTCGAGGGCCTGCGCGAGCGTAGCCTGATCCGGCGCACGCTCGGCCGCTTCGTGTCCAAGCAGGTGGCGCGCCGGCTGCTGAAGGCGGGCGGCCGCATCGAGCCGGTGGAAGCCGAAGCGACGGTGCTGTTCTGCGACCTGGAGGGCTTCACGCCGCTCACCGAATCGCTCGGGCCGGTCGGCGTGGTTGCGTTCCTGAACGACTATTTCGGCGTGATCGTGGAGATCGTCGAGCGCCACGGCGGCCTGATGACGCAATACCAGGGCGACGCGGTGCTCGCGGTGTTCAACGTCCCCGTCGAGCTTCCCGGGCACGCGCAGGCGGCGCTGCGCGCCGGCATCGAGATGGCGCGCGCAACCGAAACGCGCCAGTTCGCCGGCGTGTCGGTGCGCAACCGCGTCGGCATCGCCACCGGGCCGCTGGTGGCCGGGTCGATCGGCGCGCGCGGCCGCCTCACCTACACGGTGCACGGCAACGTGGTCAACCTCGCCTCGCGGCTAGAGGCGCTCAACAAGGACTACGGCACGCGGGTCCTGGTGGACGCGGAGACCGCGCGGCGCTGCCCGGACATCGGGCTGCGCAGGGTGGCCGAGGTGGCGGTGCGCGGCTACAGCGCGCCGGTCGCGCTGTACACCGTGGACCCGGCCGGCGCAGGCCGCGATCTTCCCGATCGGGAAGATCAGCCCTCGCTCAGCCCCTGAGCGCGGCCTCGAGCGCGGCGCTGTCGCGGATGCGCACGTGCTTCTGCTGCACTTCCAGGATGCCGAGCTCCTGGAAGCGCGAGAACAGCCGGCTCACGGTCTCGAGCTTCAGGCCGAGGTAGCTGCCGATCTCCTCGCGGGTCATGCGCAGGTGGAAGTCGGAGGGCGAATAACCGCGCCGCGTGAAGCGCTTGGACAGGTTGAGCAGGAACGCGGCGAGGCGCTCCTCGGCGCGCATCGAGCCCAGCAGCATCATCACGCCGTGGTCGCGCACGATCTCGCGCGACAGCACGCAGTGCAGGTGGCGCTGCAGCGCCGGGATCTCGCGCCCCAGCTCCTCGATGAGCGAGAACGGCAGCACGCACACCTCGCAGTCCTCGAGCGCCACCGCGTTGCCGTGGTAGCGGCCGCTGCCGATGCCGTCCATGCCGAGCAGCTCGCCGGGCATGCAGAACCCCGTCACCTGCTCGCGGCCGTCGTCGTTCAGCACCGTGGTCTTGAAGAAGCCGCTGTGGATCGCGTAGACCGACTTGAACTCGTCGCCGGAGGCGAACAGCGATTCGCCGCGGCGCACGCGGCGGCGCGCGTAGACCACCTGCTCGACGCGGCGCATGTCGGCGGCATCCAGCCCCTTGGGCAGGCACAGCTCGCGCAGGTTGCAGTTGGAGCACGTGACCGCGAACTTGCGAGGCGCGCACACCGCCTCGCTGGCGGTGCGGGTGGGGAGCCTGGTGACGGTCGCGGCTTGCATGGCTTTCCTCCGGCGGCTGTTTTTGGTGTATGCAGTGTGCGACCGCCGCCGCGCCGCGCGCCATCGGCGGGCGCTGATTCGCGCTGTAGGAAATTTCCTACGACAGCTTGCGCTCGACGGCGTAGCGCACCAGCTCGGCGGTGCTCGCCATGCCCATTTTCTGCAGGATGCGCGTCTTGTGGGTGCTGACCGTCTTCACCGAGAGGTGCAGCCGTTCGGCGATGTCCCCCAGGCCCTGGCCCGCGACCAGCATGCGGAACACCTCGAACTCGCGGTCCGAGAGCGCGGCGTGCGGCTCGGCTTCCGCGCCGCCGCCGGCGATGAGCTGCGCCGCGGCGGTCTCGCTCACCTGCACGCCGCCGGCGGCGATCTTGCGGATCGCGCCCACGAGCTGCGACGCGGCGCTGTCCTTGGTGAGGTAGCCCGAGGCGCCCGCCTTGAGCGCGCGCACCGCGTACTGGCGCTCGCCGTGCATCGACAGCACCAGCACCTTGAGCCTGGGCTTTTCCTGCTTGACGCGCTTGACGAGGTCGAGCCCTGCCAGGCCGGGCATGGACAAGTCCAGCACCGCGAGGTCGTAGTCGTTGGCGCGCACCAGCGCGAGCGCCTGGTCGCCGTCGGCGGCCTCGGCCGCGACCTCGATGCCCTCGGCGGCGGCGAGCAGCTGCTTCAGGCCCTCGCGCACCAGCGTGTGGTCGTCGGCGAGCATCACGCGGATCACGGCGCGGCCTCCCGGATCGGCAGCCGCGGCACGCGCACCGCCACGCGCGTGCCGCCGCGCACCGCGCGCCCGATCTCGAGCGTGCCGCCGAGGTAGAGCACGCGCTCGCGCATGCCCTTCAGGCCGAGCGAGCGCGGGCGGGCGAGGTCCTCGTCGGCGATGCCGCGGCCGTCGTCCTCGACTTCCAGGCGCACGTGGTTGCCCTCCGCGGCGAGCGCGATCCAGGCGTGCTGCGCGCCCGCGTGCCGCGCGACGTTGGTGAGCGACTCCTGCAGCACGCGGTAGAGCGTGTTGGCGACGTTGCGCTCCAGGCCCTCGAGGCCGCCGCCCTCGGGCATCGAGAGGGCGGTGCGCACGCCGCTGCGCGAAGAGAAGTCCTCCACCAGCCAGGCGATGCCGTCGGCGAGGCCCAGGTCGTCGAGCATCAGCGGCCGCAGCTCCGCCGAGATGCGCCGCACCGAGTTGACCGTGCGGTCGAGCAGCGCGTCCATCTTCGCGGCGCGCTCGGGCAGCTCGCCGCCGCCCGCGGGCAGGCGGTCGCGCACGAACGCGAGATCCATCTTGAGCGCGGTGAGCAGCTGCCCCAGCTCGTCGTGCAGCTCGCGCGCGAGCAGCGTCTTCTCCTCCTCGCGCGCCTCGAGCACGCGCGCCGAGAGCTCGCGCAGCTCGTGCTGCTGGCGCCTGATCGCCTGCTCGTACTGCTCGCGCCGCGTGGTGTCGCGCAGGATCACGGTGTAGTAATCCTGCCCCTCCTGCCTGGTGTGCGAGATCGAGGCCTCGACCGGGAACTCCTCGCCGTCGGCGCGCAGGCCGCGCAGCGACGGCCGCTCGCCCATGCCGCGGCTGGTGACGCCGGTCTCGCCGAAGCGCTGGATGTGCAGGCGGTGCGCGTCGCGGAAGCGCGCCGGCAGCAGGCGGTCGAGCCGCTCGCCGAGGATGTCGTCGCGCCGGCAGCGGAACACCGCCTCGGCGGCGCGGTTGAACAGCACGATGCGCTGCTCGGCGTTGACCGTGATCACCGCGTCCATGGCGGAATCCACGATCGCCGCGAGGCGCTGCTCGCGCTCGGCGAGCGCGGCGCTCGCGCGCGCCTTCTCCGTGTCGGCGCGCAGTCCGGACCAGACCACCGCCGCGACCGCGAGGGTGAGGACCGCCAGGTCCCCGACCAGGTCGAGCGCCGTGACCGCGGGCATGTCCAGGGTGAGCGCGGCGAAGTTGAGCACCACCAGCGCGGAGGCCACCGCCAGGCCGACGCCGATCTGCCACGGTTTCAAGGGGCGGACCCCGTTTGACTCAGGTCAAGCAGTGCGCCGGGGGCGGGGCCATAGTGCCTGCAATGAGCTACCCGGCGAGCGAACTGGTCATCGACCCGGTGCTGATCCGCAAGTACGACGTGAGCGGCCCGCGCTACACGTCGTACCCCACTGCGGACCGCTTCGTCGAAGCCTACGGCGAGACGCAGCTCAGGCAGTGGCTCGCGCAGCGCAGCGTCGGCGGCATGAGCCAGCCGCTGTCGGTCTACGTGCACCTGCCTTTCTGCGACACCATCTGCTACTACTGCGGCTGCAACAAGGTGGTGACGCGCGACCATGGCAGGTCGGCAAAGTATATCAAGTACCTCGGCAAGGAATTGGCGCTCGCCGGCGCGCAGCTCGGCGCCTCGCGCGCGATGTGCCAGCTGCACTGGGGCGGCGGCACGCCCACGTTCCTGTCGCGCGAGGAGATGGCGGACCTGATGCGCCTGCTCGACGCGCAGTTCGCGCGCGCGCCGGGCGCCGAGCTCTCGCTCGAGGTGGACCCGCGCAAGGTCGAGCCCGGGCGCATGAAGTTCCTCGGCGAGCTCGGCTTCAACCGCGTCTCGGTGGGCGTGCAGGACTTCGACCCCGCGGTGCAGCGCGCGGTGAACCGCGTGCAGGGCGAGGACGAGACGCACCGCGTGATCGAGGAGGCGCGCGCGAGCGGCTTCCGCTCCGTCAACCTCGACCTCATCTACGGGCTGCCGAAGCAGACGCTGGACAGCTTCGACGCCACGCTCGACAAGGTGCTCGCGATCGCGCCGGAGCGCATCGCGCTCTACAACTACGCGCACCTGCCGGCGCTTTTCATGCCGCAGCGGCGCATCAACGCCGCCGACCTGCCGTCGCCCGAGGCGAAGCTCCAGATCCTGACGCTCGCGATCGGCAAGCTCGCGCGCGCGGGCTACCTCTACATCGGCATGGACCACTTCGCGCGGCCCGACGACGAGCTGGCGGTGGCGCAGCGCCAGGGGCGGCTGCAGCGCAACTTCCAGGGCTACTCGACCCACGCCGAGTGCGACATGCTCGCGTTCGGCGTCTCCGCGATCGGGCGCGTCGGCGCCTCGTACTACCAGAACGTCAAGACGCTGGACCGCTACTACGGCGCGCTCGACGAGGGACGGCTGCCGGTGATGCGCGGCATCGAGCTGACGCAGGACGACCTGGTGCGGCGCGCCGTGATCCAGGCGCTGATCTGCAACTTCCGGCTGTCGATCGAGTCGATCGAGCTCGCCTACCTGGTGGACTTCAGGACGGCGTTCGCCGCCGAGCTCGAGGACCTGCGGCGCCTGGCCGACGACGGCCTGGTCGAGCTGACGCCGGAATGGATCGTGGTCACGCCCCGCGGGCGGCTGCTGGTGCGCGCGGTGTGCATGGTGTTCGACCGCTACCTGCGCGCGCGCGAGCGCCGCGCCGCCTACTCCAAGGTGATCTGAAATGGACGCGGGCGCGGCCGCGCTGCCCGCCGCGATGCTCGCGGCCGGGCTCGCATCGAGCCTGCACTGCGCCGGCATGTGCGGCGGCATCGTGGCCGCGTTCGGCATGCACCGTGCGATCCCGGTGCGGGCAGCGGGCGGCGCGCCGCGCGCGGAGTTCGCGCGGCAGCTCGCCTTCAACCTGGGGCGCATCACGAGCTATGCCGCGGGCGGCGCAGCGGTCGGCGTCGCCGGCAGCGTCGCCGGCTACGCGGCGGGCGCGCTGCCGCTTCAGGGCGCGCTCTACTTCGCGGCGAGCGCGATGCTCGTGCTCGTCGGCCTGCAGCTCGCGGGCGCGGGCGCCTGGCTTTCGCGCCTCGAGCCGATCGGCGCGCCGCTATGGCGGCGGATTCGGCCGC
Source organism: uncultured Enterobacteriaceae bacterium (assembly GCA_964627075.1). Lineage (GTDB taxonomy): Bacteria > Pseudomonadota > Gammaproteobacteria > Burkholderiales > SG8-39 > 2-02-FULL-66-14. The sequence continues at coordinate 51,806 of CAZVHU010000004.1, forward strand.
ACGCCGCGCGGCTGCTCGCCGCGCGCTCGCTGCCGCGGTCGTACGCCGCGGGTCTCGCCTGGGGCTGGCTGCCCTGCGGCATGGTCTACGCCGCGCTCGCGGCAGCTGCTTTCGCCGGCGGGCCGGCGGCGGGCGCCGCGGCGATGCTCGCGTTCGGCCTGGGCACCCTGCCGGCGCTGCTCGCGGCGGGACTCGGCGCGGCGCGGCTGCGCGCGTGGCTCGCGCGGCGCAGGGCGCGGATCGTGGCGGGCACGCTGGTCCTCGCCGCGGGCGCGTTCGGCATGGCGCAGGCGAGCGGCCTCGCCGAAGGCGTGCGCCGCGGGCTGGCGTGCCTGTAGTCCGGGGGCGCCGTGGAAAAGGCGATCCGCATCCTGAAGGACGAGCACCGCTCGATCTCGGCGGTGCTGCAGGCGATGCAGCAGCTCGCACGCAAGGCCATGGAGCCCGGCGTGCGGCCCGGGTTCGAGGTGTTCCGCGCGATGCTGCGCTACATCGACGAGTTCCCCGAGCGGCTGCACCATCCCAAGGAGGACACGCAGCTCTTCTCGCGGCTGCTGGAGCGCGCGCCGGAGGCCGGGGGGCTGGTGGTCGAGCTGCGCGCC
>CAZVHU010000005.1:0-50293 GCA_964627075.1 uncultured Enterobacteriaceae bacterium
TGAAATCCGACGCCGCGCTCGCGAGGAACACGGCGATGCCGGCGAAATCCTCGGGCACCCCCCAGCGCCCGGCGGGCGTGCGCGCGAGCACCCGGTCGTGCAGCCCGGCGACGTCCTGGCGCGCGCGCCGCGTGAGGTCGGTGTCGATCCAACCGGGGAGCACCGAGTTCACCTGGATGTTGTCCTTCGCCCAGGCGCAGGCCATGGCGCGCGACATCTGCACGATGCCGCCCTTGGAGGCGGCGTAGGGCGCGGTGAAGGAGGCGCCGAAGATCGACATCATCGAGCCGATGTTGATGATCTTGCCGCCGCCCGCGCGCAGCATGTGCGGGTAGGCGGCCTGCGAGCAGGCGAAGGCGCTGGTGAGGTTGGTCTCGAGGATGAGCTGCCACTCCTCCATGGTGTAGTCCTGCGGCTGCTTGCGGATGTTGGTGCCGGCGTTGTTGACCAGGATATCCAGCCGCCCGAAGCGGTCCACCGCGTCGCGCATGAGGGCCCGGCACGCGGTGTCGCTGCGCACGTCGGTGCGGATCGCGATCGCCTTCGCGCCAAGCGCGGTCAGCTCCTTCACCGCGGCGTCGTTCTTCGCCTCCTGGCGCCCCGAGACGACGAGCGTCGCGCCCGCGCGCGCAAGGCCCCGCGCCATCCCGAGGCCGATGCCGCCGTTGCCGCCGGTCACCACTGCGACTTTCCCGCTCAGATCGAACTGCTTCATTGCGCGCGCTCCGTGTCGAGTCCGGCAAGTATCATAGCCGCCAAACCGCGATGCGAATCCTGTCGAATCGAAACCGTCCGGTGCACCTGGGGCCGCTGCCGCTCGAGCGCGTGGCGCGCGCCGCCGCCGTGCCCGATCTCGCGGCGGTGCGGGATGCGTTTCCGGCGCCGTGCGCGACGCCGCTCGGCAGGATCGTCAACGAATACGTCGCGCTTTTCGAGCAGTTTCGCGCCGAGCCGCCCGCGCCCGAGCGCGCGCCGTATCCCGCCGACCCGCAGCGCCTGGCGAACGAGCTGAAGGCGAACTGCTACTTCCTCAATGCGACACTCGCCGGCTGCTGCGAGGTGCCGGCCGCGGCGTGGCTCGGCGCACCCAACGCAGGCGAGCGCTACGCGCTCGCGGTGCTGGTCGAGTTCGGTCGCGACCCGGAGCCCGGCAACCTCGCCGCCGGGTGGGTGCGCGGGGCCGAATACGACTGCGCGCTCTTGCGCGCGGCCGAGATCGCGACCATCTCGGCTTCCTTCCTGCGGCGCCTGGGCTTCGCCGCAACGGCCCACACGCGCGATCGCACCGGGGTCTCGCACGCGAAGATCCTGGTTGCGGCGGGCCTTGCGCGCTGGCAGGACGGCGCGGCGGTCGCGCCCTTCATCGGCACGCGCTTCGCCTCGTGCATCGTCACCACTTCGGAGCCGCTCGCGCCCGATGCGCCGCTTGCGCCCGGCGGCGCGTTCGATGGGGGCCTGGGCTGGTGGCTCGGCGCGGGCGGCACCGACACCTGGTGGGAGCGCTGGCTCGCCTCGCGCCGGCCCTCGCACGGCAGCCGCTTTCCGATGGAGAAAATCCGGCGCGTGCCGGAGACCACCACGCTCATCCTCGAGGACGAGGTGCCGCGCGTGCCCAAGCGCGCCAACTTCTTCACCCGCGCGCTGCATGGCGACCTGGGCGAGAAGGCGAAGCGCGAGCGGTGGCGATTCGCCTACAAGACTCCGATCGCGGACGCCTACGTGAAGATGATCCGCGCCATGGTGCCGAAACAAGGTGGCGAAGCGGCGCCCGCGCGCGATCCGAGCACAAATGACCCCGCGGCGAACGCGCGCGCCATCAAGTCGCTGATGTACTACCTCGGCACCGACATGACGGGCGCCTGCGAGGCGAAGCGCTACGCCTGGTACTCGCACCACGACGACGGCCGCCCGATCGAGCCCTACCACAGGAGCGCGGTCGTGATGCTCGTGGACCAGGGCTTCGAGACCATGGAAGGGGCATCGGGCGACGACTGGATCTCGGGCGCGCAGTCGATGCGCGCCTACATGCGCGGCGGCGAGATCTGCGGCGTGGTGGCGGCCTTCATCCGCAGCCTGGGCTGGAGCGCGCGCTCGCAGACCAATGCCGATTCCGACGTGCTGCAGCTGCCGCTCGTGCTGCTCGCGGGGCTCGGGGAGCTGTCGCGAATCGGCGAGCTGGTGCTCAATCCGTTCGTCGGGCCGCGCTTCAAGAGCGCCGCGATCACCACCGACCTGCCGCTCGAGTGGGACCGGCCGATCGACTTCGGGCTTCAGGACACCTGCTCCAAGTGCATGAAGTGCGCGCGCGAGTGCCCGTGCAGCGCGATCAGCACCGGCGACAAGGTGATGTTCAACGGCTACGAGATGTGGAAGCCCGACGTCGAGCGCTGCACGCGCTACCGCGTCACCAACCCGCACGGCTCGGCCTGCGGCCGCTGCATGAAGACCTGCCCGTACAACCACGAGGGCTTGCTCGGGCACCGGGTCCTGCTCTGGGCTGCGATGCACCTGCCTTTCACGCGCCGCTGGATCGTGCGGCTCGACGACGCGCTCGGCTACGGGGCGATCAACGCGGCCAAGACCTGGTGGACCGACCTCGAGATCGTGGACGGCAGGATCGTCCTGCCGCGGGGCAGCAACCGGCGCGGGCTCTCGCGCGGCAGGGCCGAATCGAGCACGCAGCGCGAAATCGCCTACTACCCCGCGGAAACGATGCCCCCGCCGGATGCCAAAGACCCGGTTCCGGTGGACCGCAAGGCGGCGCTGGCGGCAAGGCCCGAGCTTCCGGCCGCAGCGCGCGCGCGGGCGGCGGCAAGGCGGGCCGGAAAGGGGTAGGAGGCCGCCCCAGTGGGCGGGGAGGTCTGGGACTGTTGCCCCAAACGCACAGCAAGGCTCTGGGAGGGCTGTCCTGCCGTCGAAGGGGTTTGCCGGAAATCTCTTTTCGTGCAGATAATTGCGGCGCTTTGTTCATGTAGGGGGGTGGGAACGGTGCGGGCAGGACGTGTTCTTGCGCAACACGGTCTGAGGCTAGCCCTCGCGGCGTCCTGCGCCCTTTCGGCGCTCGCAGCGGCGCAGGTGCAGGAAGCCCCACCGGCGCCCCGCTTCGCCATCCAGCGCTTCGTCGTAGAGGGCAACACCCTGCTGCCGCGCGAGGAGGTCGAGCGCATCGTGCAGCCCTTCGCCGGGGCGGACCGCGATTTCGGCGACGTGCAGCGCGCGCTCGAGGCGCTGCAGGACGCCTACTTCGACCGCGGTTTCGCCGCAGTGCGCGTGCTCGTCCCGGAGCAGGACCTCGTCGCGGGCCAGGTGCGGCTGCAGGTGATCGAGGCGCGCATCCGCAACGTCGCGGTCGAAGGCAACAAGCACTTCGGCGAGGCGAACGTGCGCTCGGCGCTGCCGGTCTTGCAGCCGGGCGAGCCGCCCAACACGCGGCGCATCGGCGAGAACGTGCAGCTTGCGAACGAAAACCCCGCCAGGAGCGTCAACGTGCGCCTGCAGGCCACCGACGAGCCGGGCAAGGTGGACGCCGTGGCGCGCGTGACCGACGACCCGCCCGTGCGCTACACGCTGTTCGCCGACAACACCGGCACCTCCGAGACCGGCGAATGGCGCGTCGGCGCGGGCGTGACCCACGCCAACGTCGGCGACCGCGACCACGTGCTCACCGCGCAGGCGATCACCTCGCCGACGAATCCCTCCGACGTGTTCATCGCCGGCATCGGCTACCGCATCCCGGTGTACCGCTGGGGCGGTGCCTTCGACTTCCTCGCCGGCTACTCGGACGTGGATTCGGGCGTGGTGCAGAACCTTTTCGCGGTGAGCGGCAAGGGCACGATCGCAGCGGCGCGCTACACGCAGATCCTGCCGCGCATGGACGCCTACGAGCACAAGCTCGCGCTCGGCTTCGACTATCGCGACTATCGCCAGAACGTGGGCCTGGTGGGCGTCACGGGCTCGCTGCTGCCCGACGTGCGCACCCACGCGCTCTCGCTCGCCTACTTCGGGCGCCTGGCGCGCGTCGGGCGGGATCTCGCGATCCAGGCGTCGTACTCGCAGAACATCCCGGGGGGCGTGGACGGCGACCAGCCCGCGTTCGAAGCGCAGCGCCCGGGCGCGAACGCGCGCTTCCAGGTCCTCCGCGCCGGCGGCGCCTACACCCATGCGCTGGCAAACGACGCGCTGCTGCGCGTCGCGGCCAACGGGCAATACACGTGGAATGCGCTCATTCCGGGCGAGCAGTTCGGCATGGGCGGCATCGAGTCGGTGCGAGGGTTCGAATTGCGCGAAGCGGCGAGCGACGTCGGCTACCGGGTGTCGCTCGAGGCCTATACGCCCGACTTCGGCTCGAACTTCGGCGAGCTGTGGCGCGCGCGGGCGCTCGCGTTCGTGGACCAGGCGCGCGGCCGCGACAACTCGCCGCAGCGCTCGGCCGAGAACGGCCTGGCCAGCATGGGGTTCGGCCTGCGCGCATCGCGCGGCAAGGCCTTGTCTTTCCTCGCGGATTTCGCGTATGTGACAAATGGCATCGCGACGCGGTCCGACGGCTCCACCCGGGCGCATGCCGCGATCGTCTACAGCTTCTGGTGAAAGAATGTAAATGTCACTGACGCCGCGAGCGCCGCGCATATCATTTTGTCCGTCCAGACACGCACCAAGCGGGGTTCCGGCATGCGTCCCAAGCTCCTTGCGCTAGCGGTTGCAACCTGCTTCGCCCTCGGCCCCCAGGCCGCCGAGGCGAATCCCACCGGCCCGACCGTGGTGTCGGGCAGCGCGAGCTTCGCCGCCGCGGGCAACCTGCTCACGGTGACCAACAGCGCCAACGCGATCATCAACTGGCGCGGCTTCTCGATCGGCGTCAACGAGATCACGCGCTTCGTGCAGCCTTCCGTGGCCTCGGCGGTGCTGAACCGCGTGGTCGGCTCGGGGGGCGTGGTGCCGCAGAGCGTGATCGACGGCGTGCTGTCCTCGAACGGCCGCGTGTTCCTGCTCAACCCCTCGGGCATCGTGATCGGCGCCGGCGCGCGGATCGACGTCGCGGGGCTGATCGCCTCGAGCCTGAACCTCTCGAACGAGGACTTCCTCGCCGGGCGCCTGCGCTTCGCCGAGGTGCCGGGCGCGGGCGGCGTCGCCAACCACGGCGTGATCGAAACGCCCACGGGCGGGCGCGTGTTCCTCGTCGCGCCCGACGTGCAGAACAGCGGCATCATCCGCGCGCCTCAGGGCGAGATCGTGCTCGCGGCGGGCAAGAGCGCCGAGCTGGTCTCGGAATCGTCGCCCTACGTGACGGTGAACGTGGTGGCGGACGCCGAGCGCGCGCTCAACGTCGGCGAGCTCGTCGCCCAGTCGGGCCGCATCGGCATGTACGGCGCGCTCGTGCGCAATAGCGGCGTCGCCGAGGCGAGCGGCGCGGTGGCGGACGCGGGCGGACAGATCCGGTTCGTGGCAACGAAGGACGTCACGCTCGACGCGGGCAGCCGCGTCGCGGCGAACGGCACGACGGGCGGCTCCATCGTCCTGCAGGCGCAGGGTGGCACCAACACGGTCGCCGGAACCGTCGAGGCGACGGGCAGCGCGGGCACGGGCGGCACCGTGCAGGCGCTCGGCCTGCGCGTCGGCGTCGTGGGCAACGGCGTCATCGACGCCTCGGGCGAGACGGGCGGCGGCACGGTGCTCGTCGGCGGCGACTACCAGGGCAGGAACCCGGCGATCCAGAACGCTGAGCGTACCTATATCGGCGCCGACGGCGTGATCCGCGCCGATGCGCGCACCACCGGCGACGGCGGGCGCGTGATCGTCTGGGCCGACGGCGACACCGCAGTGCGCGGCTCGATCTCCGCGCGCGGCGGGGCCCAGGGCGGCGACGGCGGTTTCGTGGAGACCTCGGGCAAGGGTGCGCTCACGGTGGCCGGCGCGCGGATCGACCTTCGCGCGCCCGGCGGCGCACCGGGCCGCTGGCTGCTTGATCCGGTTGTCTACAACATCGATGCCGCGGAGGCCGCGACAATCGCGGCGAACTTCGGCTCGACCGGCGGAGTGTCGGTCTACGCGGACCAGGACGTGAACTTCCTCGCCAACCTCGACCTGCCGCCGGGCCCATACGGGAGCGGCTATTTCGACGCGACCGCCAACACCGGCGACATCAACTTCAACACCTTCAACCTGACGGCGCAGAACACGTCGGTCACGCTCACGGCCGGCAACCGCATCAACTCGGCGCCGGGCGGCGGCAACATCACGACCAATGGCGGCCCAATCGACGTCTACGGCGCGAACGGCGTTGCCTTGGGCAACCTCAGCTCGGTGGCCGCGATGCCGTCTTCCGGCGATAGCTGGGTCTCGGTCGACGGCGGCGACGGCAACGTTATGGTCGGCAACGTCAGCACCAACAGCAGCTACTTCGGCCACACCCACATCGACCTCTACGCCGGGGGCTCGGTCAACGCCGGCCACCTCAAAACCGGCGAGTCCTTCGGGTTCGACGGTGGCGGCATCAGCAGCGTCTACGTGAATGCGTCGAGCGGCGGCGCTTACATCGCCTCGATCACGACGGGGCCGGCTGCTTACAATTCCTCGGTCTACGTGGTCGCGAATTCGGCCGACACGATCGCGGTCGGCAACATCGCTACGGGGCCCAGCGCCGACGACAGCAGCGTGAATCTCTACGATCCGGTAGGCGCGATATCCACCGGCAACATCACGACCGGCGGCGGCACCAATCCGTATGCGGCCTCGAACGCACAGGTCATCATCGAGGCCGGGGCCGGCGTGACCACGGGGAACCTCTCGGTGGCGACCGCGAATGAAGGCGACGGCGTCGGGATCGTGACCTCTGCGGGCAACATCACGACCGGCAGCATCGTCACGCGCGGGGCCAATCCCGGCGCCGACGCGGGAGACGTCTACCTGAGCGCGCCCGCGGGGAGCGTGACGGTGAACGGCATCATCGACACGCGCGGCACCGACGACCCGAGCGGCATCGGCGGCGACGGCGGCGACGTCTCGATCCAGGCCCTGAACACCGTCGTGGTCGGCCCGCCGCCGACGTTCGGAACCAACACTACCGTCATCGATACCTCCGGCGGCGCCGGCTACATGGGCGGCGGCGACGCGGGCTCGGTGTTCGTCGACCCGGTCGCGATCACCATCAACGGCGTGATCTTGGCCCTCGGCGGCGCAGGCGGCTCGGGCCCGGGCGGCGACGGCGGCAACCTTGACTTGATTGCATCCAATGGCACCGTGACCTTCGTCAACGGCGGCTGGGACCTCACGGGCGGCTCGGGCAACGGGCCGGGCTCCAACGGCAGCGTGAACATCGTCGGCACGCTGATCTTCGCCTTCCTCAACGATCCGCTCGCCAACTCGGCGGTGTCGCAGTCGATCGGACAGACGATCGAGTCCGCGACCAACGCGGCCGAAGGCGAGCAGGCCGGCGAGGAGGACGAGCCGGACGAAAAGAAGAAAAAGCCGCTCGCCTCCTGCCGTCCGGGATGACCGCCATGAACGCCCTTCGAACTTTCCTCCTCCTCGCGCTGCTCGCGCCGCTCGCCGCGCTCGCGCAAGGCGTGGTGCAGCACCTCTCGGGCACGCTTTCGGTGCAGCGCACGGACGGCACGGTACGGCTGCTGGCGGAGAAATCCGAGGTCAAGGAAGGCGACGTGCTCAGCACCGAGCGCGACAGCTACGCGCAGCTGCGCTTCACCGACGGCGGCCAGGTCACGATGCGGCCGAATACGCAGGTGCGCATCGCGGGCTACGAGTTCAACGAGGCGCGCCCCGAGCGCGACGGTTTCGCGCTCGCGCTCCTGAAAGGCGGCATGCGCGCCATCACCGGCCTCATCGGCAAGCGCGGCGACCGCGAGCGCTACCGCGTGCACACCGCGACCGCTACCGTCGGCATCCGCGGCACGGACTTCACGGCCATCGTGATCCCGCTCGCAGGGCCGGGCGGCGAGCCGCCGCCCAACCTGCCGCCGCCGGGCACCTACGTGACGGTCGCGGAGGGCGCGACCGTGCTCATCGCGGGCGGCTCGGAGCTGCTCGTGGGCGCCGGGCAGACAGGCTACTCGAGCAGCACACAGTTGCCGGCGCGGCTCATCCCGCCGCCGCCCAACCTGCCGGGCGTGACGCCGCCGCAGAGCTTCGGCTCCAATGCGCCGACCACGATCGGCGGCGGGGCGATGAGCGACTGCGAGATCTGACGCCGGTTCGCTGAAACCGAAAGCCCGCCGCGAGGCGGGCTTCGTCTTTCTTGGGCGACTCGCCGCGAGGCGGGACGGCGATCGCCATGTGATAGTCTGCCGCCCTTCGCTGAGCGCATCCTTCAGTTTTCCCGGGTGAAACTGGCTGTCCTCGACGATTATCAGCGCCTCGCGCTCGCCTCGGCCGACTGGAAGCGGCTCGAGCGACGCGGCGTCGAGGTGACGGTGTTCCACGAGGCCTTCGCCTCGCTGGATGACGCCGCTGCGAAGCTCGCGCCGTTCGAGATCCTGGTGCTGATGCGCGAGCGCACGGCGTTTCCGCGCGCGCTCATCGAGCGGCTGCCGAAGCTGAAATTCCTCACCTTCACGGGCCTTCGCGCCGGCACGCTCGAGCACCGCGCCTGCACGGAGCGCCGCATCCCGGTGAGCAGCACGCGCGCCGGCTCCACCAGCGCGGTGACCGCGGAATTCTGCTTCCTCATGATGCTCGCCGCGGCGCGCGACCTCGCCAGGGCCGAGCGCAACATGCGCAGCGGGCGCTGGCACGAGGGCCTGCGCGGCGGCACGGTGATCGAAGGCAAGCGCCTCGGCGTGCTTGGGCTGGGCAAGCTCGGCAGCCGCGTCGCCGGCTATGCGAAGGCCTTCGGCATGGAGGTCGTGGCCTGGAGCCAGAACCTGACGCCCGAGCGCGCCGCCGAAGCCGGCGCGAGGTACGTCTCCAGGGACGAGCTGCTCGCCACCTCGGACTTCGTTTCCATCCACCTCGTGCTCTCGGAGCGCACGCGCGGCCTGGTCGGCGCCGCGGAGCTTGAGCGCATGAAACCGGGCGCGGTGCTCGTCAACACCTCGCGCGGCCCGATCGTGGACGAGGCGGCGATGATCGCCGCGCTCAGGAGCGGGCGCCTCGCGCACGCCGCGCTCGACGTCTACGATCGCGAGCCGCTGCCCGCCGGCCACCCGCTGCGCTCGCTGGACAACGTCACGCTCTCGCCGCACCTCGGCTACGTGAGCGAGGACGTGTATCGCGTGTTCTGGGGCGATGCGCTGGAGAACGTGGAAGCGTGGCTCGACGGCAGGCCGATCCGGGTCGTCAACCCCGAAGCGCTCGCGCAGTAGTGGCGGAAAAGCGCATCCCCCGCTGGCTCGGGATCGCGGCGCTGCTCGCGATCGCAACCACCTTCGGCTCGAATCACGTCGCCGCGCGCGTCGCCTTCGAGCACGGAGCCAACGTCACGACCGCCGTCGCGCTGCGCTCGGTGGGCGCGGCGTTGTTCGTGCTCGCGCTGCTCGCCGCGGCGCGCGTGCCGCTGCGCCTTGCGCCCGCACATCGCGCCCGCGCGCTCGTCACCGGGCTGCTGATTGCGGTGCAGAGCTACTGCATCTATTCGTCGGTCGCGCTCATCCCGGTCGCGCTCGCGCTGCTCGCGTTCAACACCTTCCCGATGCTGTTCGTGCTGCTCGCATGGGCAGCGGGCGGCGAGCGGCCCGCGGCGCGCGCCATCGTCGCGATGCCGGTGGCGCTGGGCGGGCTTTCTCTCGCGCTCGACGTCTGGGGCCAGGGCGACGACATGGCTGGGCGCTGGGCCGAGATCGGCCCGGGCGTGCTCTGGGCGCTGGGCGCGGCGGTGTCGTTCGCGGCGGCCCTTTACTCCACCACGCACTGGCTCAAGGACATGGACGGGCGGCTGCGCACGTTCTGGACGATGAGCGTGACTGCGGCGGTGACGATCGCCGCGGGCGCGGCCGCGAACGACTTCGCGCTGCCCGCCGATGGCACCGGCTGGCTGGCGCTCGCGCTGCTGATGGTCTTCTACGGCACCGCGATCACGGCGCTTTTCGTGCTGCTGCCGCGCCTTGGCGCGGTGAACAACGCCATGGTGCTCAACTTCGAGCCGATCGCGGTGCTCGCGCTCGCCTGGGCGATCCTCGGCCAGAGCGTGAAGCCGCTGCAGATCCTGGGCGCGTTCATCGTGGTGGGCGCGATCATGGCGCTCGGCGCCGGCAGGCGCTGATGGCGGCGGCGACGCTCGTCGTCGTGCGCCACGGCGAGACCGCGTGGAACGCCGAGCGGCGCGTGCAGGGCCAGCTCGACGTCCCGCTGAATGCGCTCGGCCTGGAGCAGGCCGAGGCCGTGGGCGCGGCGCTCGCGCGCGAGCGCTTCGACGCGATCTACTCGAGCGATCTCGCGCGCGCGCGCCAGACCGCGGCGCCGGCGGCGCAGGCGCTCGGCCTCGAGGTCGCGCTCGACGAGCGCCTGCGCGAGCGGCACTACGGCGTGTTCGAGACGCTCACCTACGCCGAGTGCGAGACGCGCTACCCGGAGGAGTTCAGGCGCTTCCTCGCGCGCGAGCCGGAGTTCGACTTCCGCACGGGCGAAAGCCTGGTCGCGTTCGCGGCGCGCGCGCTTCAGTGCCTGGAGGAGATCGCCGCGCGCCATGCCGGCGAACGCGTGCTCGTCTTCACGCACGGCGGCGTTCTCGACAAGCTCTATCGCCGCGCCACCGGCCTGCCGCTCGCCGCGCCGCGCGAATTTCGCATCCCGAACGCCGGCATCAACCGCGTGGCGGTCGAAGGCGCCGCGTGGCGCGTCCTCGCCTGGGCCGACTGCGCCCACCTGCCGCGCGCCCTCGACGACCTTCCCGAATAGGGGACAGACCCCGATTTCTCTCGCCAACTGCCTGAAGTTCTAGCGGAAATGCCAAGGTCTGTCCCTCGTCTAGGCCAGGTGTTGCTTGAAGAAGGCCACAGTGCGCTCCCGCGAGAGCTTCGTGGAAGATTCGTCGTGCTCGGCGTACTGGACGAGCAGTACCGCCGGCGACCGCGAGCGCCGCGGCTCAGGAACTCGCGCCGGTCGATGCGGCGGTGGCAGTACTCGTCGTAGCGGTCGAAGACGCGCGGGCGCCGTCAACACGGGAGTCGCGCGCCGCACGATCCGGCCCGGCTACAATCCCGGGGCCAGCCATGTCGCGCATGCACGCACTTAACTGCGGGTCGCCGGAGTCCGAGTGCGATCTCTTGAATGCGCCGGCCGCGCTGGCCTGATCGGATGATCGAATGAACCGGCGCGAAAGCATCGCTGCGCTGCTCGCGCTGGGCACCCTGGCCGGGTCGCCTGGCGCGCGAGCCCAAGCCCCGGCGCGAACGCACGTCAGGACCGTTGGCGTCCTGGGGACGCTTTCGTCCCAGGACATGGAGCGCTTCGGGCTGGGCAGGTTGCGCGCCGACCTGAAGGCGCTGGGCTGGGTGGAGAAACAGAACCTCGCCATCGAAGGCGCTTACGCCGACTACCGGTTGGAGAGACTTCCCGCGCTCGCAGAGGACCTGATTCGCAAGCGCGTCGATGTCATCTGGGCGGGCAACGGGGCGGCGGCGATCGCCGCGGCGCGGGCGACCGGAACGGTTCCGATCGTGTTCCTGGGCGTTCCCTGGCCGGTCGAGAACGGTCTCGTGGAATCGTTTGCGCGGCCGGGACGCAACGTCACGGGCATATCGTCCTACACCGGAATCGAGGTCTCCGCGAAGCGGCTCGAGTTCCTCAGGGAAATTGCGCCGCACGCGACGCGGCTGTCATGGATTCTCGACCCGCTGTCCGAGGTCACCGTGGCGGGAGGCAGGTTCGATGTCCGGCCGCTGCTCGACCCGGCGGCGAAGGGCCTGGGCTACGACGTGCGCTACCACTACCTGCACAAGGTCGAGGACATAGACGCCGTGCTCGCGGAGATTCTCGACTGGCGCGCGCAGGCGATCATGGTGGCTGGCAGCACGGCGACTTTTGCCGCGCGCGAGCGCATCGCCGCGTTCGCGCTGCAGCACCGGCTGCCGAGCGCGACCGTCATGGCTGCGCTCGTCGACGCCGGCGGACTGCTTTCCTACTTCAGCGCCACCGGGCTCACGGAGAACATCACCCGCAGCGCCGAGTACGTGGACCGCATTCTGCGCGGCGCGCGGGCGGCGGAGCTTCCGGTGCAACGGCCTAGCACCTACGAACTGGTGCTCAATCTCAAGACGGCCAGGGCGCTGGGGCTGAAGGTACCGCGGCCGCTGCTGCTGCGCGCGGACCGGACAATCGAGTGACCCGAACCGCCCGGCGGCGGGCGAAGTGTAAAGTCTGACTTTACAGGCAGGGAGCGACCATGTTCAAGCGCATCGACCACATCGAGCTCGTCACCCGCGAGCCCGAGCGCGCCATCCGCTTCTACAGCGAGGTGCTCGGCTTCAAGGTCCGGGCGCGCGACCGCGTGCCCGAGACGCCGCTCGGGCCGCTCGATCTCGCGTACCTCGAACTGGGGGGCACCACGGTGGAGCTGATGTGCTACCCGCAGGCGCAGCCCGAGGCGGCGCAGCCCGGCGAGCATCTCGGCTACCGCATGATGGCGCTGGAAGTCGAGGACATGAAGCGCGCGCTCGAATACCTCGCCGGCAAGGGCGTGCAGCCCGCGTGGGGGCCGAAGTTCCGCCCGAACTACGCGCGCGCCGAGATCCGCGACCCCGACGGCAACCACATCGAGCTGCGCCAGTGGCTCTGAGCAGGCGGCTGCGGGCGGCCGGAGTGTAAAGCGCGACTTTACACTTGGCGGCCCTGCAACCCGCCGCCTAGCGCACGACCTTGAAGAGATTGTTGAAGTTGTCGGTCCAGGCCGACAGGCCCGGGATCGGCTCGATCGCCTCGGCGTCGGCGAAGCGCTTGTCGGCGGCGAGGATCGGGTTCTCGGTGACCAGGACGTACTCGGTGCCCGAGTATCTGTCCTCGCTCGGGTCGTCGCTCACCAGGATCGCCTTCATGCCCTCGGCTTGCGCGACCAGCTTGAGCGCCGGCGCGAGATTCACGAAGCGGTTGGTGACGTTGTAGACGATGACGCCGCCGGGCGCGAGGTGCCTGCGGTAGGCCTGCAGCGCCTCGCGCGTGAGCAGGTGCATCGGGATCGAGCCGCTGGAGAAGGCGTCCACCGACAGCAGGTCGAAGCGCTGCGGCGGGTCGCGCTCGAGGTTGAGCCGCCCGTCGCCGGTGACGATGTCGATCTTCGCGGGTGAATCGGCCAGGTACCAGAACTGCTCGCGCGCGATGCGCACCACCTGGGGGTCGAGCTCGTAGATGCGGAAGTAGTCCCCGGGCCTGCCCCAGGCGACGAACACGCCCACGCCCAGGCCGACGATGCCCACGCGCCGCGGCCTGCCGGAGTAGAAGTCGAGCGCGCGCGCGATGCCCGAGCTCGGCCCGAAGTAGCTGATCGGCTCGCGCCGCAGCTGCGGGTCCACGAACTGCCAGCCGTGGTTGATGACGCCGTGCACCAGGCTTCTCGTCGCCTGCGCATCGTCGCCGCGCTCGGATTCCCTGACGCGCAGCGTGCCGTAGAAGTTGCGCGTCACGACCAGCGCATTGTCGTGAAGGTAGCGCAGGTACTCGGCGGAGTAGTAGACGACGCCTGCAGTGACGGCGAGCGCGAGGACCGGCACGGCCAGCGCCAGGCGCCTCATGCGGGCCTGCGGCAGCGAGCGCGCGGTGAGCAGCACCGCGAGCGCGCCGCACAGGACGAGCGCGAGCGGCAGCTCGAGGAAGGTGTCGAAGACTCGCGGTGCGACAACGCCCACGAACAGGCCCCCGGCGGCGCCGCCGAGCGACACCATGAGGTAGAAGCGCGTCAGGTATTTCGGCGCCGGGCGCATCGCGGCGAGCTCGCCGTGGCAGAACATGCAGGCGGCGAACAGGCCCGCGCAGTAGAGCGCGATCGCCGACTTGAGGTGGCTTACGCCGATGTTCTCGTACAGGCCCCAGGCCATCGCCGCGAGCAGCGCGAGCAGCAGCGGCACGCCCCAGGCGCGCGAGTACCAGCCGCTGCGGCCGCGCCCGGAGCCGACGTCGAACACCAGGATGAAGGAGAGCAGGTACAGCACCAGCGGCAGGATCCACAGGAACGGCATCGAGGCGACGTTCTGCGTCACGTGGTTGGTGACCGCGAGCAGCAGCAGCGACCCGAGTGCCGAGAGCGAGAGCCAGAGCGCGTAGTCCGATTTGCGCGGCGCCGCAGGCTGCGCGGGCTCTGCGCGCTCCTCGTCGGCGCGCGGGGCCGCTGCGCGCGGCGATGCTGCGCCATGGCGCAGCGCGGCCCACGCCGAGGCGACGCACAGCACCACGAACACAGCGTAGAGCGCGCTCCAGCCGAGCGCCTGGCCGCGCAGCGTCACTGTGGGCTCGAGCAGCGGCGGATACGCGATCAGCGCGACCAGCGACGCGAGGTTGGAGAGCGCGAACAGGCGATACACGGTGCCGCTCGGGAAGCTGCGCGCGAACCACGCCTGCACCAGCGGCCCTGTGGTCGAGAGCAGGAAGTAGGGCAGGCCGATGGTCGCGGCGAGCAGCAAGAGGATCCGCGGCCCGGGATCGGTGTCGGGCGAGGGCTTCCAGGCCTCGCCCGCGACGATCGGCAGGAAGGCGAGGCTCGCTACGAGAAGGGTCGTATGGAGCACGGCCTGCGCACGCTGCCCGAGCCTGCGGGTGGCGAAATCCGAGTAGGCGTAGCCCGCGAGCAGCAGCAGCTGGAAGAACACCATGCAGGTGGTCCACACCGCGGCGGTGCCGCCGAACCAGGGCAGGATCTGCTTGGCGATGATCGGCTGCACCAGGAACAGCAGGAACGCGCTGGTGAAGACGGTGGCGGCGAAAAGCGGCATGCGGAGAGCGGGCAAGCCCGAGTCCGGGCGAAAGGGCGCAATTATATGCGCGGGGATTCAGTCCGCGGAGAGCGGCGGCTCGTCCATCGCGGAAATCTGCTCGCGCAGCTCGAGAATCCGGTCCTGCCAGTAGCGCTGCGTGCCGAACCAGGGGAAGGCGGCGGGAAACGCCGGGTCGTCCCAGCGCCGCGCGAGCCACGCCGAGTAGTGCAGCAGCCGCAGGGTGCGCAGCGCCTCCACGAGCAGCAGCTCGTGCAGGTCGAAGTCGCGGAACTGGCGGTAGCCGCGCAGCAGCGCCGCGAGGCCCTTTTCCGCCGCGGCGCGCTCGCCGGCGAGCAGCATCCACAGGTCCTGCACCGCGGGCCCCATGCGCGCGTCGTCGAGATCCACGAAGTGCGGGCCGCCCCCCACGTTTCCCTCCACGGTCCAGAGCACGTTGCCGGCGTGGCAGTCGCCGTGCAGGCGGATCGCTTGCACGGCGCCTGCGCGCTCGTAGCAGCGCGCCACGCCTTCGAGCGCCTGGTCGGCGGTGCTGCGCCACGCTTCGGCGAGATCGGGCGGCACCAGGCCCGAGGCGGCGAGCCAGTCGCGCGGCTCGGTGCCGAAGGTCTCGATGCCGAGCGCGGGGCGATGCGCGAACGGCCTGGCGGAACCGACGGCGTGGATGCGGCCGAGGAAGCGCCCGATCCACTCGAGCATCCTTTCGTCCTCGAGCTCGGGCGGCCGGCCGCCGCGGCGCGGGAACACCGCGAAGCGGAATCCGGCGTGGCGAAAGAGCGTCGTTCCCGACCTGGAACAGGGCGCCACCACCGGGATCTCGCGCTCGGCAAGCTCTGCGGCGAAGGCGTGCTCCTCCAGGATCTGCGCGTCGCTCCAGCGCGCCGGGCGGTAGAACTTCGCCACCACGTGTCCGCCTTGCTCCAGGCTCGCCTGGTAGACGCGGTTCTCATAACTGTTCAACGCGAGCAGCCGGCCGTCGCCGCGCCAGCCCGCGCCTTCGAGCGCGTCGAGCACGACGTCCGGCGTGAGCCCGGCGTAGGGTGGCGCTGGCATGGCGCGCGCATTCTACGCGGCGCCTCCGGGTTAAACTGCATGCTGATGCCTCCCGCCGCCGGCGACCTGGTAGAAATTTCCGAGCTGCACTTCGCCTACAACGACCTGCAGGTGCTGCGCGGCCTGTCGCTCAGCATCCCGCGCGGCAAGGTGGTGGCGATCCTCGGCGGCTCGGGCAGCGGCAAGTCCACGCTGCTCAAGCTCATCGGCGGGCAGCTCGCGCCCGCGCGCGGCTGGATCCGCGTCGACGGCCAGGTGGTGCACAAGCTGCGCACCGACGAGCTCTACGCGCTGCGGCGCAAGATGGGCATGATGTTCCAGTCGAGCGGCCTGTTCACCGACCTGTCGGTCTACGAGAACATCGCCTTCGCGCTGCGCGAGCACTATGCGCTGCCCGAGGAGCTGGTCCGGCCGCTGGTGCTGATGAAGCTGCACGCGGTGGGCCTGCGCGGCGCGGCCCGGATGATGCCGGCGGACCTCTCGGGCGGCATGACGCGGCGCGTGGCGCTCGCACGCGCGATCGCCACCGACCCGATGCTGGTGATGTACGACGAGCCGTTTGCGGGCCTGGATCCCATTTCGCTCAACGTCATCGCGACGCTGATCCGCAACCTCAACGACGCCCTCGGCCTCACCTCGGTGATCGTCACCTACGACGTTTCCGAGTCGCTCAAGCTCGTCGATTACCTCTACGTCATCTCCGACGGGGTTCTCAAGGGCGAGGGCACCCCCGATGCGCTGCTCGCCTCGGAGGACCCGTTCCTCAGGCAATTCCTGCACGCGCTGCCCGACGGGCCGGTGCGCTTCCACGCGCCGGCGCCGCCGCTTGCGGAAGCGCTGCGAATTACGTCTTCGCCTGCTTCGGGATGAACTTCAGCGCCACGCCGTTGTTGCAGTAGCGCAGCCGGGTCGGCGGCGGGCCGTCGTCGAACACGTGGCCATGGTGCCCGCCGCAGCGCGCGCAGTGGTACTCGGTGCGCGGAAAGATGATCTTGTAGTCGGTCTTGGTGCCGAACACGCCCGGGATGGTGGTGAAGAACGACGGCCAGCCGGTGCCGCTGTCGAACTTCATCGCCGAGGTGAACAGCGGCAGGTCGCAGCCGGCGCAGGCGAAAACGCCCTCGCGCTTCTCGCGGTCGAGCGGACTCGAGCCCGCGCGCTCGGTGCCTTCCTCGCGCAGCACGTTGAACGCGGCCGGCGACAGGCGCTTGCGCCACTCCGCGGGCGGCAGGTTCACCTTGTCGGCCGCGCTCGGCGCCGGGGCGCCTTCCGCGAGCAGGGTCTTCCAGTTCTTCTGCAGGGCTTCGACGTCCTTCATGCTTGCGGGCGGGGCGGCGAGCGCGCGGCTCGCCAGCGCCCCGAAGGGCAGTGCCGAGAGGGCCTTAAGCAGGGTGCGCCGCTCCATCCTTTCCTCCTTTCATGGGGACAGACCCCGATTTTTCCCGGTTCTCGCTTTTCGGGGTCTGTCCCCCATGTCCGAAAATCGCGGTCAGACCCCAGGCGAGAGTATCGGGGTCTGACCGCAGCTTTGTCGCCCGACCCCCGCGTTCCTGACAATACAATAGCCTGCATGTCGCAGCGACCGTTCGCCATGGTGCCGCTGCCGGGCGCCCGCAGCAAGTCCAAGCCGCGCCGCGCCGGGCTCACCATGATCGTGGACCATGGAATGCCGCTCGGGTTCCAGGCCGATCTCCTTGCGCTCGCCGGGGACTTTGCCGATCTCGCCAAGATCAAGACCGGCACCGCGCGCCTGTACCCGGAGGCGCTGCTGCGAAGGAAGCTTGCGCGCTACAAGCGCCACCGGGTGCAGCCCTTCCTCGGCGGCCAGTTCCACGAGTACGTGTTCGCCACGCAGGGGTCGCGCGCGCTGCCGCGCTTCTGCCGCGAGGCGCGGCGAGTCGGGTTCGAGGCGATCGAGATCTCCGACAACGTGGTGCCGCTCACGCCGCGCGAGCGGCGCGCGCAGATCCGTGCCGCGCGCGACGCCGGGCTCGTCGTCTACGGCGAGGTCGGCTCCAAGGAGACGCTGTCCAACCCCGGGCTGCTCGTCGCGCAGGCCGAGGACTGCTTCGCGGCGGGCGCGGCGCTGGTGCTGGTCGAGGCGGCCGAGCTCGTCCGCAAGGGCAGGCCCAACCGCCGCACGCTCGATCTGCTGGTGCGCTCGCTCGACATGCGGCGCGTGATGATCGAGCTGCCCGGGCCGTGGATCCCGGAGGTGCGCAGCTGCGACGTCGAGGCGCTGAAGAAGCTGCTCGTCGAAGAGCTCGGACCCGACGTGAACCTGGCCAATGTTTCGCCCGAGGACCTGATCGACCTGGAGACGACACGGGTAGGATTGGGGGTCGCGGGCCCGCCAAAGAGGAGGAGGGGAAAATGATGAGACTGCTGCTCGCCGTTGCTGCCGCGCTTGCCGTGGGTTCGACCGCGGCGCAGACCTATCCCGCCAAGCCCGTGCGCCTGATCCTGGGCTACGCCACGGGCGGCGCAATGGACATGAGCGCGCGCGTCATCGCGCCCATCCTGCAGGAATCCATGGGCCAGCCGGTGATCGTCGAGAATCGCACCGGCGGCGCGGGCAACATCGCCGCCGAGGCGGTGGCGAAGTCCGCCCCGGACGGCTACACCATCCTGTTCTATGCCGACGCCTACACCATCGCGCCGTCGCTTTTCGCCAAGCTGCCTTTCGACGCGGTGAAGGACTTCATCCCGGTCACGCAGATGATCAGCGGCGCGCACGTCCTGGTGGGCCATCCCTCGGTGCCGGCAGCGAATCTCGCGGAGCTGATCGACTACGCGAAGAAGAACCCGGGCAAGCTCGCCTACGGCTCGCCGGGCAACGGCACGCCGCAGCATCTTGCGGCGGAACTCTTCAAGAGCATCGCCGGCGGCCTCGACATCACGCACGTGCCTTACAAGGGCGGTGGCCAGGCGATCGGCGACGTGGTGGGCGGGCAGGTCCCGCTCGCCTCGCTCGGCCTTCCCCCGACCGTGCCGCACATCAAGGCGGGCAAGCTCAAGGCCTTCGCGGTGACGAGCAAGTCGCGGCAACGGCTGCTCCCGGACACGCCGACCTTCGCCGAGGCCGGCATCGCGGGTTTCGAGACGGTGCAGTGGTGGGGGCCCGCGGTGCCTGCGGGAACGCCCGCCCCGGTGGTGCAGCGGCTCCACGACGAGTTCACGAAGGCACTGCGCAACCCGGCGCTGGTGGAGCGCTTCAACGCGGCGGGGCTCGAAGTGGCGCCTAGCGCCTCGCCCGACGCTTTCCTCGCCTTCATCAGGGCGGAGATCGAGCGCTGGGCGCCGGTGGTGAAGAAGTCCGGCGCGAAGGTCGACAGTTGAGCCGCGCCAAGCCCAACATCCTCTTCATCACCTCGGACCAGCAGCGCGGGGACTGCTACGGCTTCGAAGGGCGCAGGATCCGCACCCCGCACCTCGATGCGATGGCGCGAGCGGGCACGCGCTTTTCCGCGTGCATCACGCCCAACCTCGTCTGCCAGCCCTCGCGCGCCTCGATCCTGACGGGCCTCCTGCCCTACACGCACGGCGTCTCGGACAACGGCATCGACCTCGATCCCCGCATCGGCGAGGCCGGGTTCGCGGGTGCGCTCGCGCGAGGCGGCTACCGCACCGCGTTCATCGGCAAGGCGCACTTCGCCACCTCGCACACCTTCAGGGCGACCGGCACGCCCGAGTGCCGCAACAGCGACCAGCCGCAGGACTGGAACGGGCCCTACATGGGCTTCGAGCACGTGGAGCTCATGGTCGAGGGGCACAACCACTGGCCGCCGATGAAGCCGCCGCGCGGCCAGCACTACGAGCGCTGGTTCCACAAGGACGGCCGCGGCGAGGCGCTGCACCGGCTTTACGAGACGCAGCTGCCGCCGCAAAGCACCGCAATGCAGACCTTCCATTCGGCGCTGCCGCCGGCGTTCCACAACTCGACCTGGATCGGCGACCGCACGATCGAGTATCTCAACGCGTACCGCGGCGAGCCGTTCTGCCTGTGGGCGTCGTTTCCCGACCCGCACCACCCGTTCGACGCGCCCGACCCGTGGAGCCGCATGCATCATCCCGACGAGGTGGACCTGCCGCCGCACCGCGCGCTCGACCTCGAGCGCCGCCCCTGGTGGCACAGGCAGAGCCTCACCGGCACGCCGCAGATCGCCGCGCACCTGCGCAAGATCCGCGAGGAATATTCGCGCATCCCGGTGCAGGCCGACCGGCAGCTACGCGAGCTGATCGCCAACTACTACGGCATGATCGCGTTGATCGACCACAACGTCGGCCGGATCCTGCTGCATCTCGAGGCGCTCGGCCTCGAGCGCGAGACGCTGGTCGTCTACTCCACCGACCACGGCGACTGGCTCGGCGACCACGGCCTGATCCTGAAAGGGCCGATGGCCTACGAGGGGCTGCTGCGAGTCGGGCTCATCTTCCGCGGCCCGGGCGTGCCGGCGGGCAAGGTGGTGCCGGACCCGGTCTCCACGATCGACCTGCCCGCGACCTTCGCCGATTACGCCGGCGTCGCGCTGCCGGAGGCGAAGCACAGCCGGAACCTGCGCAAGCTCGTCGAGACCGATCGCGAGCACCGCGACTTCGCCTACAGCGAGTGGGACCTGCGCGCCTCGCGCTCGGGCGTGGACCTCGATCTGCGCACCGTGCGAACGCGCACGCACAAGCTCACCAAGGACCTGCGCTCCGGCGCGGGCGAGCTCTACGACCTCGCCAACGACCCGCACGAGATGGACAATCGCTTCGACGATGCGGGGCTCGCGAAGGTGCGGAAGGAACTGGAGGACATGATCCGCGCGCGGCCGGACGACATCGCGCCGCGCCAGCCGCAGGTGGGCATGGCTTGAAGATCACCGACGTCCGCGCGCACGTGCTGCGCTCGCCGCTCGCGCAGCCGTTCGCATTCTCCCAGGGTTGGGTCGCGAGCCGCGGCGCAACCCTCGTGGAAATGATCACCGACGAGGGCGTCACCGGCTGGGGCGAGGCGCTATGCCAGGGCCTGCAGCCGCCCGAGATCGCCGCTGCGGCGGTGAGCTCCGCGCTGAAGCCGCTCCTTCTAGGCGCCGACCCGCTGCAGCCCGAAGTGCTCTGGCATCGCATGTACCACCAGACGCGCGACTACGGCCTGAAGGGCGCGGTGATCGGCGCGATCAGCGGCGTGGACATCGCGCTCTGGGACATTTGCGGCAAGGCGCGCGGCGCGCCGGTGGCCGAACTGCTCGGCGGCAGGTTCCGCGAGCGCGTGCAGGCCTATGCCACGGGCTTTTACCGCGTGAAGGGGCAGGGCGAGGCGGGAAGGCTCGCGGAAGAGGCGGCGCGGCACCACGACGCGGGCTTTCGCGCGATGAAGGTGAAGCTCGGCTTCGGCGTCGAGGACGACCTGGAAGTGATGCGTGCGGTGCAGCGCGCACTGCAAGGGCGCGAGTGCGAGGCGATGATCGACACCAACCACGCCTACGGCGTCGCCGAGGCCGTGCGGCTCGGCCGCGGCATCGAGGAGCTGGGCTGGAAGCTGCGCTGGTACGAGGAGCCGGTGACGCAGGAGGATCTCGAAGGCTACGCCGAGGTGCGGCGCGAGCTCGCCACGCCCATCGCAGGCGGCGAGAACGAGTTCACCCTGTTCGGCTTCAGGGATCTTTTCGCGCGCCGCTGCGTGGACATCGCGCAGCCCGACATCTGCGCCTCCGGCGGCTTCACCGGCTGCCGCCACATCGCGGCGCTCGCGCAGGCGCACGGCGTGCAGGTGAATCCCCACGTCTGGGGCTCGGCGGTCGGGCAGGCAGCGTCGCTGCAGCTCATCGCCGCGCTCCCGGTCGCGCACCATTCGCTCTTCGCGCAGCAGCCGCTGCTCGAATTCGACACCTCCTCGCACCCGTTCCGCGAGCACCTGACCGATGCGCCCTTGCGGCACCGGGACGGCTGGGTCGAAGTGCCGCGCCGTCCCGGGCTCGGCATCGAGGTGCAGCGCGACGTGCTGAAAAAATACTCCGCCTAGGACACGACTTGGAAGCCACCAACCTGCTGATCATCATGTCCGACGAGCACGACCCGCGCTGGATGAGCTGCGCGGGCAGCTTCGTGCGCACGCCGAACCTCGACCGGCTCGCCGCGCGCGGCACGCGCTTCACCGGCGCCTACACCACCTGCCCGATCTGCGTGCCGGCGCGCGCCGCGTTCGCGGTGGGCAAGTACATCCACCAGATCGGCTACTGGGACAACGCCGACCCCTATGAGGGCGCGGTGCCGAGCTGGCACCATCGCCTGCGAGGCCGCGGCCACAGCGTGGTGTCGGTCGGCAAGCTGCACTTCCGCTCCACGCGCGACGACTACGGATTCTCGGAGTCGATCGTGCCGATGCACGTCTACGAGGAAAAGGGCGACCTCTACGGCCTGCTGCGCGGCGACGACATGCCGGCGCGCCACGACGGCAAGAAGCTCGCCGGGCTCGCGGGGCCGGGCGAATCCGAATACACCTGGTACGACCGCGAGATCGCCTCGCGCGCGCAGATCTGGCTGCGCGAGGAGGCGCCGAAGCACCGCGCGCGGCCGTGGGTGCTTTTCGTGTCGTTCGTCGCGCCGCACTTCCCGCTCACCGCGCCGCCGCACTGGTACTACCGGTACTACGCACACGCGCCGATGCCCAAGCTCTACGCGCTGCACGAGCGCCCGGGGCACCCGGCGGTGCGCGATCAGGCCGAGAACACGCTCTACGACACGCACTTCAAGGACGGCGCGGCGGTGAAGCGCGCGCGCGCGGGCTATTTCGGCCTGGTGTCGTCGCTCGACGAGAACATCGGCAACCTGCTCGGCACGCTCGAGGACTGCGGCCTCGCCGCCGAGACGCGCGTGCTCTACACCTCGGACCACGGCGACAACCTCGGCGCGCGCGGGCTGTGGGGCAAGCAGGTGCTCTACGAGGAAGCCGCGAAGGTGCCGATGATCTTCGCCGGGCCGGATGTCCCTGCGGGCGCGGTGCAGAAAATGCCCGTGAGCCACGTGGACGTGTATCCGACGGTCATGCAGTGCGTGGGCGCCGATGCGCCCGAGATGTACGATGGTCAGCCGGGCGTGTCGCTGTTTCGCCTGGCGCGCGGCGAGAGCCCGGAGCGCACGGTGCTCTCCGAATACCACGCCTCGTCGTCGCGCTCGGGCGAGTACATGGTGCGCATGGGCAAGTGGAAGTACGTCCACTACGTGCACTACCCGGAGCAGCCGCAGCTTTTCGACCTGGAATCGGACCCCGAGGAATTGCGCGATCTCGGCACCGACCCGGCGCACGCGGCGGTGCGCGAAGCCTGCCACGGGCGCCTCTCGGCGATGCTCGACCCGGCGGAAGTGGACCGGCGCGCGAAGAGGCGCCAGGCCGAGCTGGTTGCCGCCAACGGCGGCCGCGAGGCCGTGATCCGGCGCGGCAGCTTCGCCTACTCGCCGCCGCCCGGATTCAAGGCCGAGTTCGCCGCCTAGAACGCTAGAACGATCCGCCGAAGCGGAAACCCACGTTCACGTCCCAGCCCGGCAGCGACGGGCCCGAGGATGGGTAGGGGGCGTAGACCGGCGAGGGATTGAGGACCACGACCGGCGGCGCCGACGCGTAGGGCCGCTCCTTGATCACCACCACCTTGTCGCGGTGGCGGTGGCGGTGGAGGTGACGGTGGCGGTCGTGCCGGTAGTGGTCGTGGTGCCAGTGCCTGGCGCGGTAGCCGTGCGACCAGTGCGGCGCATCGGCGCTTGCGGGCAGCGCAACGGCGAGCGCTGCGCCGGCGGCGGCGGTGAGTGCGAGTTTCTTGAGCAGCATGGCGGGCTCCTTTCGTTCGGTTGTGCCCGATGCCATTGACGCACGAGCGGGCCCGCAGGGTGATGTAGCAAGTGCAACGTCTGTAACCGCCTGTAAGCGCGGGAGCGTTGTCGCGGGCCCACGACGGTGCCATGATGCGTGCCTCGCCAGGAGGAGAGCCTGATGAATCGCATTCTCGCCGCAGCCCTGATCGCCGTGCTCGCGCCGCTCGCGCAGGCGCAGGACTATCCCACCAGGCCCGTCAGCATGATCGCTCCGTTCCCGCCGGGCGGCGTGGCCGATATCGTGGGGCGGCCGCTTGCCGCCTCGATGGAGAAGGCGCTCAAGCAGCCGGTGCTGGTGGTGAACCGCCCGGGCGCGGGCGGGGCAGTGGGCATGACTTCGGTGGCGAAGGCGGCGCCCGATGGCTACACGATCCTCATGGCGCTGTCCTCGATCTCGATCTTCCCGGTGTCGGACCCGCTCAACGGCAAGCCCGCGCCCTACCAGCTGTCGGACTTCGCGCCGATCGCGCTGGTCACCGCCGATCCCACGGTGCTCGTCGTCGCCGCCGATGGCCCGTACAAGACGATCCAGGACTTCATCGCCTCGGCCAGGGCCTACCCGAACCAGATGAACTACTCCTCCTCGGGCGTGTACGGCACGCTGCACGTGGCGATGGAGATGTTCGCCAGCGCAGCCGGCATCAAGCTGTTTCACGTTCCCTACCAGGGCGGCGGGCCGGCGGTGGCCGCGCTGCTCGGCGGGCAAGTGCACGCGCTCGCCTCGGGCCCCGCGGCGGCGGTCGGCCAGATCAAGGCGGGCAAGATGCGCGCGCTCGCCGGCTGGGGCGACAAGCGCCTCGCGCTGATGCCCGAGCTGCCGACATTCAAGGAGCTGGGCTACTCCGACGTCGAGTTCTACATCTGGGCGGGTGTGTTCGCGCCGGCCGCCACGCCCGCGCCGGTGCAGGTGCGGCTGCGCGAGGCGGTGCGCGCTGCGGTCGCCGACCCGCAGTTCAAGGGCGCGATGGACAAGGTCTCGACGCCGATCAATTACCTCGACGCGCCGCAGTTCCGCGACTTCCTCGCCAAGGACGCCGCGCGCCTCAAGGTGGCGGTGGAGAAAATCGGCCGCGTGGACGCGAAGTAGCTGAAAAAGGGGTCAGGACCCTTTTCCGCCCTTCGCTCTTCCGGAAAAGGGTCCTGACCCCTTTTTCTTGCGCCGCGCGAGTCGGGCGCGCGCGCCGGCCTTGCGCGGGCGGCGGTACTGAAGCAGGTTGCCGACCACGCGCTCGAACGGGTCGCGCCGCACCACGCGCCTGAGCTGTGCGCCGGAGACGAGCCGGTAGTGCGGGTGCGCCTCGAGCGCGTCGATCAGGTCCCAGGCGCCGTCCTCGGCCGTCACCCACTTCGCCGGGTCGAGCGCGCGCAGGTCGAAGGGCCGCGAGTAGGTGCGCAGCGTCTTGTGGTCCCAGCGGTTGTAGTACTCGTGGAAGTACGACATCGCCAGCTCGCGCAGGTTGCGGTAGATCGGGTCGCGCCACCTCAGGCCGATGCCGTTGGTCTTGGAGATCGCGCCCCAGCCGCCGCCGCGGCGAAACAGCGCCACCACGTGGTCGTAGTCCTTCACCGCCTGCAGGTCGAGAAGCAGGGGCGGCTCGCCGTGGATCCAGAGCGCGCAGGCCGCGAGCATCGCGCCCTCGATGCAGTGCGCGCGCCGCCGGCGCAGCACCACGCGCACCGAATTGCACGAGTCGCCGTCGGGCTCGAAGTTCTGCCGCAAGCGGTAAAGGAACGCCTGAATTTTCTCGGGCGAGTCGAGGCGCCTGAGGACCGCGAACTCGCCCTCGGTCAGGCCCAGCATCTCTCGGGTGGCGCGGCGGTTTCGCATTGTTTCCCGGGAGTTTAGCGCGCCGCGAATAGAATGGCCCGATGGACCACTGGCAGCGCATCGAGGCGGCGATCGCGGGCGAGGCCACCGACCGCGTGCCGGTGGCGCTGTGGAAGCACTTCCCGGGGGACGACCAGGACGCGAGCAAGCTCGCGGCGCGCACCATCGAGTGGCAGCGCACCTGGGAATTCGACCTGGTGAAGTTCATGCCCTCGGGCACCTATGGCATCGAGGACTGGGGCGCGCAGACCGAGTACCAGGGCGCGGCCAACGGCGCGCGCGTGGTCACCGCGCCCGGAATCAAGCGTCCCGCCGACTGGCTGTGGCTGCCGAGACTCGACGTGCGCCGCGGCGTGCTCGCCGAGCAGAACAAGGCGCTCGCGCTCGCGGCCAAGGTGCTGCGCGGCACCGTGCCGATCCTGCAGACGGTGTTCAGCCCGCTCACCACCGCGCGCAAGCTCGCGGGCGAGGCGGTGTTCGAGCACCTGCGCCGCCACCCGGCCGAGCTGGAGGCGGGGCTGCGCACGATCACCGGCACCACCATCGAATTCGCGCTCGCCGCGCTCGACGCGGGGGCGCACGGCATGTTCCTCGCCACGCAGCTCGCCACGCGCGATGCGCTCAGCCCGGCGGAATACGAGAAGTTCGGCGCGCGCTACGACCTGGAGCTGCTCGGCGCCTTGAAGGGCCGCACGCGCTTCAACCTGCTGCACGTGCACGGCGAGAACGTGATGTTCGAGCGGCTGGCGCAGTATCCTGTGCAGATGCTCAACTGGCACGACCGCCTGACGCCGCCCGCGCTCGCGGCCGGGGCCAAGCTGTTCGGCGGCGCGCTCGTAGGCGGCATCGAGGAGCGCAGCCTGATCGTCAACGGGCCCGTGAAGGCGATCCGCACGCAGGTGCGCGACGCCGTCGCGCAAACCGGCGGCAGGCGCCTCGTCGTGGGACCGGGCTGCGTCGTCGCGGTCGCCGCCCCGGCCGATAACATTCGCATCGTCATCGAAGAAGCAAGGAGACCCTCATGAAACGCCTCGTCGCACTGCTGCTCATCCTGCTCGCTGCCGCGGTTCTTCCTGGCGGGGCACAAGCCCAGGCCTGGCCGACGAAGCCGGTCAAGTTCCTGATCCCCGCAGGGCCGGGCGGCACGATCGACCCGCTGACGCGGTTCCTCGCCGACACCTACGCCAAGGTGTTCGGCCAGAACTTCATCGTCGAGAACCGGCCCGGCGCGCAGGGCAACACGGGCCTTGCCGCAGTCGCCAAGGCCGATCCCGACGGCTACACCATCGGCATGGCCGCCTCGAGCATGATCTCGATCAACCCGCACCTGTACAAGGCGATGCCCTACGACCCGAGAAAGGAGCTGACGGGAATCGTGCTCGTGGGCGACGTGCCGAACATCCTTGTCGTGCACCCCGACGTGCCGGTGAAGACGCTCGCCGAGTTCACCGACTTCGTGAAGGCGAACCCGGGCAAGCTCAACTTCGGCTCGACCGGCAACGGCAGCTCGATGCACCTCGCGGGCGAGCTCTACAAGACGCTCACCGCGACGCAGATGACGCACATCCCCTACAGCGTGCCGGCGGACGCGACCAAGGACCTGATCTCGGGCCGCACCCAGCTCATGTTCCAGCTGATGACCGGTATCCAGGGGCAGGTGAAGGCGGGGCGCGTGCGGCCGATCGCGGTGCTCGCCGACAAGCGCTGGCCGGGGCTGCCCGAGGTGCCGACCACCGCGGAGCAGGGGATGCCGAACCTGAAATCCTCGGTGTGGTTCGCGGTGGTGGCGCCGAACGGTTTCCCGGCGGCGGTCGCCGAGCGCATCAACGCCGAGACCAACAAATTGTTCGCCGACGCCGAGTTCCGCAACCGGGTGCAGACGCTCGGCGCCGCGCCCATGGGCGGCTCGCCGGCCGACTACCGCAAGCTCTACGACGAGGAGTACGCGCGCTGGGCCGGGGTGGTGAAGGTCTCGGGCGCGAAGATCGACTGAGCCGGCGCCAGCTGGCCGAGGTGTAAAGTCACGCTTTACACTTCGGCGCTCTACGGCCCCGTCTACGACGCCCCTGCCGAAGCGGGGACTTGGGTCGGCGACCGCGGCACGGTGAAGGTGAAAGTCGAGCCGCGGCCGGGCGCGCTCTCAAGGCGGATCGAGCCGCCGTGCAGCTCGACGAATTTCCTGGTCAGGGCGAGGCCGAGCCCGGTGCCTTCGGCCTTGCGCGCATGGTCGCTGCCGACCTGCCGGAATTCCTCGAACACCAGCGCCTGGTCCTGCGGCGCGATGCCCACGCCGGTGTCGGTCACCGACACCTCGACCGCCTCGCCGTTCAGTTTCGCCGCCACCCGCACGCTGCCGCCCTCGGGCGTGAACTTCACCGCGTTGGAGAGCAAGTTGAGCATTACCTGCTTGATTTTTCGCTCGTCGGCCTGAATGCTGCCGACGCCCGGCGCGACGTCCAGGCCGAGCGTGATGCCGTGCCGCATGGCGCGCTCGCGCACCAGCGTGATCGCGGTGGCGAGCACGTCCGGCAGCATGAATTCCGACAGCTGCAGTTCCATCCGACCAGCCTCGATCTTGGACAGATCCAGGATGTCGTTGATGAGCGAGAGCAGGTGCTTGCCGGAAGTGTGGATGTCGCCGACATACTCGGCCTGCTTCTCGTTCAGCTCGCCGAACATGCGCTCCTGCAGCGCCTCGGAGAAGCCGATCACGGCGTTGAGCGGCGTCCTCAGCTCGTGCGACATATTGGCGAGGAACTCGGACTTGTGCCGGTTGGCCGTCTCCAGCGCCCGGTACAGGTGGCCCAGCTCGTCGCTCATGCGGTCGAGGTTCGCCGCCAGCGCGCCCAACTCGTCGCGGTTGGCGACCTCCACGCGTCCCGAAAAGTTGCCGGCGCCGATTTCGTCGAAGCGCACGGCCATCTTCTTCACCGGCTCGATGAGCGAAAGCGACAGCGAATAACCCAGGCCGAGCGCGAGCAGCAGGCCGCCGAGCGCGAAACCAATCACGACGCGCTGCGACTGCCGATAATCCTGCTGGCTCTCGTCGATGCGCGCTAGCATGTCGGCCTCGGCCTTGTTGACCAGCTCGTTGGTGAGCCTCTCCAGGCGGTCGGCGAGCGGGCCGGCGCGCCCGATCTGGGCCTCGCGGCCCTCGGTCACCTTTCCGGCGCGGATCAATTCCACCACTTCGGTCACGATCGCGATGAAGGACTCGTAGTCCTTGCGCACGCGCTCCATGATCTCGACCTCGTCCTGCGCCACGAATTGCAGCCGGTCGAGGTCGTAGCCGAACTGGTTGAGCTGGCGCAGGATCGAGTCGAGCGTGCGCGAATCGAGGGTCACCAGCGCCGAGGAAACACTGTAGAGCTGCGCCGTGGTGCCATGCTGCAGCTGGCGGTAGGCGGCGATCTTGCGCTGGATCTTCACCAAATCCTCGGCGCGCCGGTTCACCGATTCGAGCTCGGCGAGCCCCACCACGCCGATGACGACCAGCAGCCCGGCGATGATGAGGAACGCGGCGAGCAGCTTGCCGTAGATGGAAAGCGGCGCCCGCGCCACCAGCCCGGGCGGCCAGCGCAGCAGCCGCCGGATCACTCTCGCAGCAGGGCGCGCAGGTCCCTGAGCATTTCGTCCGGGTCGAAGCGGTAGCCGAGGTACTGCACGCGCAGCATGCCCTTGCGGTCGATGAGCGAAGTGAGGAACAGGTGGTCCACGTCGCCGGGCCCGACGCGCTTGGCGAAGGCGCCGTAGCGCTTGACCGTGTCCTGGATCTCGGCGCTCGACCCGGTGAGGAAGCTCCATCCCGCGACGTCGGCGCTGTGCGCCTGGGCGTAGGCCTTGAGCACCGCGGGCGTGTCGATCTCAGGCTCGACGGTGATCGAGGCGAAGCGCACCCGCGGCCCGAAGTCGGCGCCGAGCTTTCGCTGGATGACGGCCATCTTCGACGTGAGGATCGGGCAGGTGTCCTTGCAGGTGGCGTAGATGAACGTGACCGCAAGCACTTTGCCGCGCAGATCGGCGAGCGCGACGCGCTCGCCGGATTGGTCGGTGAGCGCGAATTCGGGGGCCGCGCCCACGGTGGGCAGGCGCCCCTTCGCCGACGAGCCGTGGCCCCAGGCCTGCAGCGCCCACGCGGCGAGCAGCGCGAGCAGCGCCGCCCGCAAGCGCCACGCAGGCCGCATCAAGCCTTCAGCTCCTTTTTCAGCGCATTCAGGAAACGCCAGTCGGTGCCCTGCGCGATGATCTTCTGCGGCGTGGACTTGATGAATCCGGCCTCCTGCAGCCGCAGCGCGATGAAGCGAACGGAGTCCTCCGAGCTGTAATCGCGCCAGCGCGAAAATTGCAGCTCTTTCACCGCCTGCACCGCGTAGTCGTAGTTGGGGGTGAAGCCGCGCTTGACGATGAAGCGCGTCGCCTCTTCCGGCCGCGCGCTGCAGACATCGCTCGCCTTGAACAGCGCGCGCATCGCGCGCTTGGTGGCGACAGGATTCTTCCTTACGAACTCGCTGTTGCCGGCGACCACGCAACAGAAGTAATTCGACCAGGGACGGTCGAGCAGGCTGTTGAAGATCACCTGGCCGATCTTCTTCGCGCGCAGCTCCTGCGGCACCGGCGCGAAGCCGATCAGCGCGTCGATCTTGCCCGCAGCCAAGAGCTGGCTGGATTCCGCCGGCTTCTGCACGACCCAATTGATGTCGCGTTTCGGATCCAGGCCCACGTGCGCGGCGACGATGGAGATGAACAGATGGTGCGTGCCGTTGAATTCGGGAATCGAAACCACTCTGCCCTTGAGGTCCTTGACTGCGCGGATGCCGTTGGTGGCGAAGAGCTCGTAGCAGCCCGGGTGGATCCCGGCCAGCATGACGATCGGGGCGCCCGCCTCCACCTGGACGAGGAAAGGGGCGATGAAGGCCATCGAGAGGTCCACCGCTCCCGACGCAAGCTTTGGATAGATCTGCGCGGGTCCGGATATTTTCTCGTAATGGACTTCGGTGAATCCCTCTCCGGGAAGGAGCTCCTCGGCGACGTACTGCGGCGCCAGGCATACCCCCGGGGTATGCAGCAGCCGGATGCGCTTGGTCTCGGGCGGCGGCTCAGCGGCGAAAAGCTCGCGCCCGAAGCCGAGCGCCCCGGCGGCGCCCGCAAGCGCGGCGCCATTCACAAATCTGCGTCGGGTGATCATGCCTTGATCTCCTTTTTCAGCTCATTGAGGAACCGGAAATCCGTCATCTCAGTGAGGATCTTCTTGGGGCTGGACTTGATCATGCCCGCCTCGTGCAGGCGCAGCGCGTAATAACGCACCGTGTCCTCGGTGTCGAAGTCGCGCCAGCGGGCGTACGGCAGGTCGCGCAGCATCTGCAGCGTGATGGCGGCGTCCTTGTAGAAACCGCGGCTCACCAGATGCTTGGCGGTTGATTCCGCATTGCCGCACAGGTCGGCACCCTTGAGGATCGCCCGCATCGCGCGCTTCGTCGCCACCGGGTTCTTGCGCACGAAATCGCGGTTGCCGGTCAGGACACAGCAGAAATACTGCGACCACGGCCGGTCGGTGGTCATGTTGACGAGGATGTGCCCGATCTTCTTCGCCCGGATCTCGTAGCTGACGGGCGGCGCGACGATGGTCGCGTCGACCTTGCCTGCGGCAAGCTGGCGGATCAACTCGGCCTGGTTCTCGATCACGACCCAATTGATGTCGCGGCGCGGGTCGAGACCCACATGGCCCGCGATGGCGGCGAGAAAGCCGTGACTGGGGCCATTCAGGCCGGTCACCGCGACCGATCTGCCCTTGAGGTCGCGAACCGAGCGGATCTCGCGGGTGGCGACGAGTTCCTGGCAGCCGGGATGGACCCCGGCGAGCATCGTGATCGGCGCGCCCGAGTCGGCCTGCAGCACGAAACCGGAGCTGAACGCCATGCTCAGGTCGATCTTGCCCTCGGCAACCATGCGATACACGTGCTGAGAGCCGTCCAGCCGGACATACTCGAATTTCGGAAAGCCCTCGGCGCGCAACAGGTCTTCCGCCATGTACTGCGGCGCCCAGCAATTGTTCTGGAACTGTGCGATCCGGATCCCGGGCGTTTCAGGTGGCTGCTCGGCAGCGAGCGCATCCAGTCCGACACCGGCTAACCCAGCGGCACCCGCGCCGGTCAGGGCCTTCAGGAAGTTCCGGCGACCGAAAATCGTCGTGCCGCTCGCTTCCTTGGCCATCGCGTACCCCCTCAAAAGTGCGCGCTGGGCGAGGACTCTACTCTGCGGCGGAGGGATTGCAAGAGATAACCATGCGGCAGCGCGGCAAGGCGTCGCGCAGGCGAGGTTCTAACTGGCGCCGTGGAAGGCGTAGGCGTCCATCGCCAGCACCCCCTCGATGCCGTCGTGCACGCGCTCGGGGCGGGCGTTCCGGCCTGCGGCGCCGAGCGCGACGAACAGCGGCAGGAAGTGCTCGTCGGTGGGGTGCGAGCGC
Source organism: uncultured Enterobacteriaceae bacterium (assembly GCA_964627075.1). Lineage (GTDB taxonomy): Bacteria > Pseudomonadota > Gammaproteobacteria > Burkholderiales > SG8-39 > 2-02-FULL-66-14. The sequence continues at coordinate 32,063 of CAZVHU010000005.1, forward strand.
ACCGCGTGCGGCGCGCGCGAGCGGTATTCGATGAGCGCCTCGTGGTCGCGCTCGCGGGTGCGCGCGTCGGTCCAGGCCTGGAATTCGAGCGCGTAGGCGTTGTCGTCGGGGCGGACGCGGTCGCGCAGGTTGTGCGTCATGTGGCCCGAGCCGAAGATGAGAATCCCCTCCGCGGCGAGCGGCGCGAGCGCGCGCCCCACCTCGTAGTGATGCCGCGGGCCGAGATGGGTCTGCAGCGAAACCTGGACCACCGGGATGTCCGCCTCAGGGTACATGTGCAGCAGCGGCGACCAAGCGCCGTGATCGAGCCCGCGTACCGGGTCGATTTCCGCATCGAATCCCGCCCGATGGAGCAGCTCACTCGCGCGCGCCGCCAGCTCGGGCGCGCCCGGCGCGGGATACCGGATCTGGTAGAGCGGCCGCGGAAAGCCGTAGAAATCGTGGATCGTTTCCGGGCGCGCAGCGCCGGTAAGCGCAGGCGCATCGGTTTCCCAATGCGCCGAGGCCATCAGGATCGCCCTGGGCCGCGGCAGCCTGCGCGCGAGCTCTTTCCAGGCCTCGCCCGCGGCGCCCGGCTCGAGCGCGTGCATCGGCGAGCCATGCGACACGAACAGCGCCGGCAGCTTGCCCATCGCCGGAACCTAGAACTGGTAGCGGCGCAGCCCGCCGTCCACCGGGATCACCGCGCCCGTGATGTAGCGCGCGCGCGGCGAGGCGAGGAAGCACACGAGGTTGGCGATGTCCTCGGGCTGGCCGTACTCGCCCACCGGGATCTCGTGCTCGGACTGCCAGGCGCGGTACTCGGGCGTGTAGTTGCGCAGGATCTGCTCCGAGAGGATCCGCCCCGGCGGGATGGAGTTCACCGTGATGCCGTGCTTGCCGACTTCGCGCGACAGGCCCTTCGCCCAGGCGTGCATCGCAGCCTTGGCGGCGAAGGCGCCATTGATGCCCTCGGGCTCGCTCTTTCCGGTGATGTTGACGATGCGGCCCCACTTGCCCTGCATCATCCCGCCGAGCAGGCGATGAGTGAGCTGGCGCTGGCGGGTGAAGTTGAGCGTGAGCGCCTCCTCCCACTGCTCATCGCTCGCGTCGAGCTTGAAGGCGCGCGAGCCGCCCGCGTTGTTGACCAGGATCTCGACCGAGCCGAGCGCCGCGAGCGCGCCTTCCGCAATCCGTTGCGGCGCGTCCTCGCGCATGAAGTCGCACTCGACGATCGCGGGTCGCGGGCCGCCGGCGCGCTCGATCTCGGCGGCGAGCTCCTCCAGCCGCTCGCGCCGGCGCGCGGTGATCGCCAGGCGCACGCCCTCGGCGCCGAGCGCGCGCGCGATGGCGCGCCCGATGCCGGCGCTGGCGCCGGTCACCAGGCCGGTGCGGCCTGCGATGCCGAGATCCAAGCTACTTCTGCCCGAGGGCGGGCGGGCGCCACGCGATCGGCAGCGGGCCGGGGTTGCGCAGGACGCGGATCATGCGCATCGCCGCCTCGCGGCCGTTGTAGTAGCGCGGCAGGAGGACCGTCTCGGAGAACCCGAGCGCGCGGTAGAAGCGCTGCGCCGCCTCGTTGTTGGCGCGCAGCTCGAGGTGCACGCTCTCGATGCCGGCGGTGCGCGCCGACTCGAGCAGCCAGTCGACCAGCCGGCGCCCGATGCCGTGGCGGCGGTGGCGCGGCTGCACCGCGAGCAGCACCAGGTGCGCGCGGTCGTCGCCGAACTCCATGATCGCGAAGCCGACCGGCGCGCGCCGCTCGCAGGCGACGATGACGCAGGTGTCGCGGTGGCGGATGGCGCGCATCACGCGCGCGGCGTCGTACTTCCAGCCCAGGCCCGTCTCGATGTGGTCGCGCGACATGACTGCGATCGCGTGCGCGTCGCGCAGCTCCGCGAGGCGGATGTCGATGCGTGCTCCCCAGGCGCTCATGACGCGCTCATTGTGCCCATGGTGCGACGCGAGAGTAAAGCCTTTCGTCGCCGCCGCGCGGTCCGAGAATCCATGTCAAAGGAGTGCTAATCTAGCGTGCTCTTGGCTTGGACGAAGCGCCAGGGCAGGAGCGCGAGCGCCATTGCGCCTGCGACCAGCAGCACGATGAGCGCAAGGCGCTCCGGCCACGGCCCGAGCGCATCCACGATGGTCCGGAACTCGGGCTTCGACGGCCCTACGAAGCCGTAATTCCAGCCGAAGGCGAGGTCGAGCGGCAGCACCACCGCCACGTAGGCCGCGGCGCCGGCGCAGGCGATGCCGTAGTCGCGCAGCGTCGGGCGATAGCCGCGCGCGATCACGTCGTAGAGCGCGACGCCCAGGATCATTCCGTGCGTCGTCCAGAAGAACCAGAACGCGTAGAGCGCCGGCCCCTCGCGCAGCGCGGGCGTGATGAGCGCTTGCGTGGACAGCGCGAAGCCCCAGAAATAGACCAGCGGCCGCAGCCGGCGCCATCCGGTGACGAGGAGCAGCGCCGCGGCGACCGCGTTCCAGTGGCAGAGCTGCAGCGGCAGCGTCTTCGCCGGATCGGCGAGCGGCGGAAAGAGCAGGAACCCGTAGGTAGTGACCCAAGCGGCGAGGTACGCGAGCCCGACCGCGCGCTCGGCGGCGGTGGGGGCCGAGGGCAGGAGCTTGCGCCGCGCGAGCCGGACCGCAAGCGCGGTCAGGGCGAGGATCGCCGCGATGGCCGAGGCGTGCAGCCAGCCGAACGGGCTGAAGCTCTCCATCAGCCGTGCCCGAAGCGCGCACGGATGCGCACCGCGCGCTCGAGGCCGTCCGCAGCTTCGAGGAGCTTGAGCCTCAGGTCGGGTTCCAGCCGCCGGCTGGCGAGCAGCGCCTCGATGACGGCGAGCGCCTCGGCGCCCGTCTGGCCGCCTGCGAACGCGGCGAGCCAGTTGTTGACGAAGAAGATCTTGTGCTTCGCCTTGAGCTGCGGCAGCAGCTCGAGCGCCTCGCCGAGCAGCGGCCCGGTGAGCGCCGCCTGCTCGGGCGCGTTGAACGGCGCGAGCGCCTCCTCGATCCAGCTCTCGGGCAGCGCGGCGTCGTCACGGAAAGCGCGCAGCAGCGCGCGTTTCACCGCGGCGTCGGCAGCCGCGGCGCCAGCGCCGTAGGCGTAGCGCCTGCCGTCGTCGCTGCGGTCAGCGGCCGCCTGCGCGGCGAGGCGCGGGGCGGCCTCCGGGTCGTCGCGCGCGAGCAGCCGCTGCACCATGCGGAAGCGGTCTCTCGAGGCGAGCTTCGCGCCCGGCACTTCGAGCGCGCCGTCGAGCAGGCGCTTGAGGTCCGCAAGCGCCTCGCGCGACCACGCGATCGAGCTGAAGGCGCGCAGGTAGATGAGGCGCCTGGATTGCGTCCCGGCCTCGAGCGCGCCCTCGGCGAGCAGCGCGCGCTCGAGCGCCGGCGCGGCGGAATCGCGTTGCGAATCAGTGAGGTAGCGGCGGAACGCGACCTCCACGCGCGCGAGCAGGGCGGAAAGCGCGATGTCGTCCGCGGTGCGCGGCAGCTCGCGCAGCGCATAGTCGATGTAGCGCTGCGGCGCGAGCTCCGCCTCGCGCACCGCTTCCCACAGCGCCTCGGCAAGCTGCGCCTGGAGCAGCGCATCCGGCGCACGGAATCCCGGGTCGAGCGCGGTCTCGAGGCTGTGCGGATCGAGGAAGAACCTGCCGTAGCCGAAGTCGCCCGCGTTCGCGAACACGAGCGCCGGGGATTGCAGGCCATTGAGCTTCGGCACCGCCGTGCTGCGGCGATCGAGCTGCACCTCGGCGCTGCGCGCCGCGCCGTCCGCGCCGAGGGTGACGACCCGCAGGCGCATCGGCCAGAGCGTGCCCTCCAGCAGCCCGTCATGCTGCTCGATGCGCAGATTCGCCAGCCGCTCGCGCGCGTCGATCTCCCAGCGCGTGCGCACGGAGGGCGCGCCGCGGCGCTGTACCCAGGCGTCGGCCCAGCGCTCGAGGCGCCTGCCCGAGGCGCGCTCGAAGGCGCGCACCAGTTCCTGCCAGTCGGCCGCGCCGTAGGCGTGGCGGCGCAGGAAGTCGCGCACCGCTTTCCGGAACGCGCGCTCTCCCAGATAGAACTCCGCCTGGCGCAGCACCGCAGGCCCCTTGGAATAGACGATTGCGCCATAGGCCGACTTGGCGGCGGCGAGGTTGTCGAGCGGATAGCGGATGGCGCTCGTGCCGCGCGTGGAGTCAGTGCGCACGCCGCTCGTCTTGAGCGCGTGGAGCGCGACCCGGGCGTCGAACTGCGGCGCGAGCGCCTCGGTCGCCTTGGCCGCCATGAAATTGGCGAAGCCTTCCTTCAGCCACAGGTCGTCGAACCAGCGCATGGTGACGAGGTCGCCGAACCACTGGTGCGCGGTCTCGTGGTAGACAAGCTGCGCGCGGCGCAGCAGGTCGGCCGCGCTCGGCGGCGCGGGAAAGACGACCCGCTCTTCGTTAAGGAACGCGGCGCCGGCGTGCTCCATGCCGCCGTAGGGGAATTCGGGCACGAGCACGAGGTCGTACTTGGCGAACGGAAAGCGGCGCGCGAAGTAGTCCTCGAAGAACTTCACCGCTTCGCGGTTGATGCGCAGGACCTCCGCAGCGTGCTCTCGCGCGCGCGCGAGGCGCGAGCGGCGCACGAAGAGCCGCGTCGCGTCGCCCGGCTCGGCGAGGACCTCGAACGGCCCGGCGGCGAAGGCGAAGAGGTAGGTGGAAATCGGCTCCGTCCCGGCAAAGCGCACGCGCCCGGACGCTTCCTTCGCAGCCGGGGCGTTCGACACCGCGCGCCACCCCGCGGGCAGCTCCAGCTCGAGCGCGAAGCGCGCCTTCAGATCGGGCTGGTCGACGCAGGGAAAGACGCTCGAAGCGTCCGCCGGCACGAAAAGCGTATAGAGATACTCGGCGCCGTCCTCGCGGTCCTTGTAGCGCGTGATCGCCGAGCCCGACACCGCGACCGGCGACTCGAAGTTCAGCTCGATGACGTTCCTGCCCGCGCGCAGCGCGAGCTGGCCGACCACGAGGTGCTCGTTTTCCAGCCGCGGCTCGACCGCGCGCCCGTTGGCGCGCACGTCGGCCACGCGCGCGATCCCCGCCGGCCGCCAGTCGAGCACGAGGTCGGTCGCACGCGGCAGCGTGACCGTGATCGCGAGCGTGCCGGAGACGCGCCCGGCGCCCTCCGCAAGGCGCAGCTTCAGCGTGTAGCGAATGTCGCGGTAGCGCTTGGCGCGCCACTTCGCGAGCTCCAGCGAGACGCCGGGCTCGAGGCGGGGCGCGCTGGCGGCGGCGGTCATCGGCATGCTCAAGCAGCAGGACATGGCGAACAGCACGGCCGCGCGCAGCATCGCCGCAGTGAAGCGCGCTCTATCCGGTGACGCAGTAAGGCAGCGCGAGGCGCTCTAACGGCTCAAGGACAGGCGCCCGCGGATCAGGTGCCGGCATAGAGCGGCGACCGGCGCGCCTCCCGTTCCAGTCGCTGCTCGCTCCAGTCCGGGTGCGGCATGCGCAGCCCCGCCATCTTCAGCCGCACCCCAGCGTGGTAGAGGTCGGCGGCCATCCGGAGCTTCTGCTCGGGCGTCATGCGGCGGAACCCCTCGACTTGGAGCAGATGCATCGGCTCGGGCATGGCGCTGCGAATCTTACACCCCGGGTGAGCAGGCCTTGCGGGTAAACTGCGGCGGCATGAAGCGCCCCAACTTCCTTGTGATCCTGGTGGACGACCTGCGCTACGACGAGTTCGGGGCGGGCGGCCACCCCTACATGAAGACGCCGCACATCGACCGGCTGGCCGCCGAAGGGGTGCTGTTCGAGCGCGCCTTCCACACCACGCCGATCTGCTCGCCCAACCGCGCCTCGATCATGACCGGCCAGTACGCCAGCCGCCACGGCGTGATCGACAACGTGGCGCGCGACGCCATGAGCCACCGGCTGCCGAACTACCACCTCGAGCTGCAGCGCCTGGGCTACGAGACCGCGCACGTCGGCAAGTGGCACATGGGCAACGACGGCATGCCGCGCCCCGGCTACCACCACTGGGTGAGCTACGACGGGCACGGGCGCATCATGAACCCGCGCCTCAACCACGACGGGAGCTACCGCGAGCACCAGGGCCACATCACGGACGTGATGAACGGCCTCGCGATGGAGTTCCTGCAGCGCAGGCACGACAAGCCCTGGTCGCTTTTTTTCGCGCACAAGGCAGTGCACCCCGACGCCGAGCAGGCGGCCGACGGCACCGTGGTGTTCGGCAAGCTTGGCGGCTACATCTCGCCCGAGCGGCACCGCGGCCTTTACATGGGCGCCGAGTTCCCGAAGAAGCCGAACATGCTGTCCCATGACGAGGTGGTGAAGCAGAAGCCCGCCTGGAAGGAAGTGTTCGCGATGCGCGGCGAGCAGAAGTCGCGCGCGCTGCTGGAGGCGATCCACGCCGGCACGCAGGAGGAGATCCGCCTGCGCGCGCGCATGATGGCGGCGGTGGACGAGGGCGTGGGGATGATCCTCGGGCACCTGGAAAGGAGTGGCCAGCTCGACGATACGGTGATCCTCTTCCTCGGCGACAACGGCTACTTCTTCGGCGAGCACGGCCTGGGGCCCGAGCGGCGCTTCGCCTACGAGGAGGGGATCCGCTCGCCGTTCGTGCTGCGATACCCCGGCAAGGCGAAGCGCGGCGCGCGCGAGCGCGGCCTGGTCATCTGCCAGGACATCGCGCCGACGCTGATCCAGCTCGCGGGCGGGAAGCCGGGGCCCCAGATCCAGGGGCGGTCGCTCCTGCCGCTGCTCGCCGGAAAGCGTGCAGGCTGGCGCAAGTCGTTCCTCATCGAATACTGGGCCGAGCAGGCCTACCCGTGGCTCGTGGGCATGACCTACAAGGCGGTGCGCACCGACCGCCACAAGCTGATCCACTGGGTGAACCGCGGTCGCGCCGGGGAGCTGGACGAGCTCTACGACCTGGAGCGCGACCCCTTCGAGCTGAAGAACCTGATCGCGAGCCGCGCCGCCGCGCCCGTGCGCGCGCGCCTCGTGCGCGACTTGAAGCGCCTCGTTGCGGAGGCGGTGGGTCTGTGACGATTGCGTCGTTCCCGCGAGAGCGGGAACCCGGGAAGCCGGGTCCCCGCCTCCGCGTGGACGACGGTTTTCAGTCGAGGTAGATCATCTTGCGCGTCATGCCGCCGTCCACCACGAAGTTCTGGCCGGTGACGAAGCCCGCGGCGTCCGACAACAGGTAGGCGACCATTTCGGCGACGTCCTCGGGGCGGCCGACGCGGCCCGCGGGGTGCTGCGCGTGGTCCTCGGCGCGCAACGGCGCGTCGCTGCGCAGGCATTTCTTCTTCCATGCGCGCACGTCGATCCAGCCGGGGCTCACGCAGTTGACGCGCACCTCGGGCCCGAGGCTCATCGCGAGCGCGTGCGTGAGCGCCACCACGCCGCCCTTGGAGGCGCTGTAGGCCTCGGTATGCGGCTCGGATTGCAGCGCGCGGGTCGAGGCGATGTTGACCATCGCGCCGCGCGCAGCCCGCAAATGCGGCGCGCAATGCTTGGCCATCAGGAACACGCCCGTGAGGTTGGTGCCGATGCGGCGGTTCCACTCGGAGAGGGCGAGCTTCTCGAGCGGCCCGCTCGCCGCGCCGGTGATGCTCGCGTTGTTGACGAGCGCGGCGATGCCGCCCAGCTCGCGCGCCGCGGCGCGCACGCAGCGCTCGACCGCGGCTTCGTCGGCGACGTCGCACTCGAAGAAGGCGGCGCCGAGCTCTGCGCCGGTCTCGCGGGCGGCCTTCGGGTCCACGTCGGCGATCGCGACGCGCCAGCCGCGCGCCGCGAGCAGCTTCGCGGCCGCCTTGCCGATGCCCTGGGCACCGCCCGTGACGAGGGCGCCGCCTTTGCCGGGTGAAGCCATGTTTGCGCTACGTCAAAGCCTCTTGCGGCGCGGCGCGCCTAAACTTTGCGTGGAGCGCGCCATGTTAACACTCGAAGACTGCATCGCCCTGTCGGAGCTCACCGAGGACGAGATCCTCGCGATCGCGGAGCACGAGCACATCCCGGAGATGGCGGCCGCGGAGCTGGGCAACTACCTGGTGCACACGCCCGACGGCGAGCGCTACATCAAGGCGATGATCCGCGACGACATCGCGGCGGCGGCCGCCTGCGGCAACCGCGACCACGCGCTCGCGCTCAAGCTCCTGCTGCGCAGGTTCATCGTCGCGCACCCGCGCTGCGACGAGCGCTGCCGCAGGCAGTTGCACGTCCCGGAGCGCCGCGCCCTCTAGCCGCGGGCCGGTCGTTGGACTAGTATTCCGGGCGACCCCACGCCACGGGAGGTGCGCCATGCAAGTGAAGGAAATCCTGCGCGTCAAGGGCAACCGCCTGCTCAGCATCGAGCCCGCCGGGCGCTGCGTCGACGCGGTGAAGACGATGGCGGATCAGAACCTGGGCTCGCTGGTGGTGCTCGACCAGGGGCGCATGGCGGGAATCGTCACCTTCCACGAGCTGCTGCAGGCGCTCGCCAGGCGCGGCGGCGCGCTCGGCGACCTCAAGGTGGCCGACGTCATGGTGCGCGACCCGGTGACCGCGACGCCGGAGATGGAAGTCAACGACCTGCGGCGCACCATGCTCGAGAGCGGCGCGCGCTACCTGCCGGTGATGCAGGACAACAAGCTCCTCGGCGTGATCTCGTTCCGCGACGTCGCCAAGGCGGTGCTCGAGGAGCAGGACTTCGAGAACAAGATGCTGAAGGGCTACATCAAGAACTGGCCGGCGTGACGGCATGATCGTTTGCTGAACCGGCGCCAGCTGCTCTTCGGCGGCGTGGTCGTGGCCGGTGGCGCGGCCGCCGGCGGCGCCATCTGGCTCATGTACTGGCCCGAGCAGGGCCTGTGGAATCCCTGCCTCGCGCAACTCCCCGGGCGGCTTGCCGGGCACGAGCTCGTCAAGGCGGCATGGGAGGGGCTCGACCCGGCGCGCGTCTGGGACAGCCACGCGCACCTCATCGGCACGGGCGACTCCGGCAGCGGCATCTACGTCAACCCGCAGACCGACAGCCTGCTCAATCCGGGCCAGTACGCGCGGCGCCTGTTCTTCCTCAACGCGGGCTGCGCGCACGAGGTGCGGGGCAGCGTCGACCGGGCGTATGTCGAGCGCATCCACAACCTGCTCGACGGCATGCGCCCCGGCGTGAAGATGCTGCTGTTCGCATTCGACCGCGCCTACGGCGAGAACGGCGAGGCGCTCGCCGAGCGCACCATGTTCTATGTGCCCGACTCCTACGCGCGCGACATGGCGCGCCGGCACTCGCAGTATTTCGAGTGGGCGGCGTCGATCCATCCCTACCGCGAGGATTGCGTGGCGGCGCTCGAAGCCGCGCGCCGCGAAGGGGCGCGAGCGGTGAAGTGGCTGCCCGCGGCGATGGGCATCGACCCCGCATCGCCGCGCTGCGAGCGCTTCTACGCCGCGCTCGCGCGCACCGGCCTGCCGCTCATCTCGCACGCGGGCCTGGAGCGCGCGGTGATCGGCACCGACACGCAGGATTACGGCAACCCGCTGCGCCTGCGGCGCGCGCTCGATGCCGGCGTGCGCGTGGTGGTGGCGCACTGCGCCTCGATGGGCGAGGACCGCGACCTCGACCGCGGCGCCAACGGCCCGATGGTGGACAGCTTCGAGCTGTTCGCGCGCCTGATGGGCGAGGCGCGCTACGAAGGGCGCCTGTACGGCGACATCTCGGCGATGACGCAGGTCAACCGCGCCGGGCCCGCCCTCGCGCGCGTGCTGGAGCGCGAAGAATGGCAGCCGCGCCTGCTCAACGGCTCGGACTACCCGCTCCCCGGGGTGATGCCACTGTTCTCGGTGGACTACCTCGTGTCGCTGGGCTTGCTCGAGGCCGCCGCGGCGCCGGTGCTAAAGGAAATCCGCTCGCACAACCCGCTGCTGTTCGACTTCGTCGCCAAGCGCAGCCTGCGCTCCGGTGGCAAGCGGCTGGCGAACGGCGTGTTCGAGACGCGGCAGTTCTTCGAATCGAGATCCTAGAAGCACGGCCAGTACCAGCCGCGGTAGCCGTGGAGCGGATGGAACCTGGACGCAGGCCCGAGGCAGCGCGCCGCGCCGCCAAGGTGATAGCCCGGATGGCCCCAGAGCAGGTCGAAGCGTTCCTCGCGCCGCACTTGCGCGATCTGCGCGCGCTGCAGGTAGTCGAGCACCTCGCGCGGCACGTTCGCTTCGCTCAGCTGCACGATGTCCGAGGCCGAGAGCGAGAGCACGGTGCGCGTGCGCTCGAGTTCCGCGATCATGGTCTGCGCCGGGGCGCCGGTCTTCGCCAGCATGATCAGCTCGCTGCGCGTGAGCGGCGCGGGCCGCGGCGCGAGCCCGGCGCACCCGGCGGCGAGGAGCGCCGCGGCGAACGCGGCGAGGGCGAGTGCGCGCATCACCCTATGCTAAGCTTTTCTCGATGAGCGGCAACACCTTCGGCACGCTGTTCTGCGTCACATCGTTCGGCGAGTCGCACGGGCCGGCGTACGGCGGCGTGGTGGACGGCTGCCCGCCGGGGCTCGAGCTTTCCGCGGCCGACCTGCAGCGCGAGCTCGACCGCCGCAAGCCGGGCAGCTCGCGCCACGTGACGCAGCGGCGCGAGTCGGACACGGTGGAAATCCTCTCCGGGGTCTACGAAGGCAGGACCAGCGGCACGCCGATCGGGTTCCTGGTGAGGAACGAGGACCAGCGCCCCAGGGACTACAGCGCCATCGCCGAAAAATTCCGCCCGGGGCACGCCGACTGGACCTATTGGCAGAAATTCGGCATCCGCGACCCGCGCGGCGGCGGGCGGGCGTCCGCGCGCGAGACGGTGGTGCGCGTCGCCGCCGGCGCGATCGCGAAGAAGTGGCTCGCGGCGCGCTACGGCGTCGCGGTGCGCGGCTACCTCGCGCAGCTCGGACCGAAGCCGATCGCGTTCCGGTCCTGGGACGCGGTCGGTGCGAATCCGTTCTTTGCTCCGGATGCCGGCATGGTGGCGGAGCTCGAGCAGTACATGGACACGCTGCGCGCGAACGGCGATTCGTGCGGCGCGCGCGTCAACGTGGTCGCAAGCGGCGTGCCGGTGGGATGGGGCGAGCCGGTCTACGGAAGGCTGGACGCCGACATCGCGGCGGCGATGATGTCGATCAACGCGGTGAAGGGCGTCGAGATCGGGGCGGGATTCGGCGCCGTCACGCAAAAAGGCAGCGAGCACGGCGACGAGATGACGCGCAAGGGGTTCCTGTCCAACAACAACGGCGGCATCCTCGGCGGCATCTCCAGCGGGCAGGACGTCACGGTGTCGATCGCGCTCAAGCCCACCTCCAGCATCCGCCTGCCGCGGCGCACGATCGATACCCGGGGCGAGGAGACCACCGTGGAGACCACCGGCCGCCACGATCCCTGCGTCGGCATCCGCGCCACCCCGATCGCCGAGGCGATGCTCGCGTGCGTGCTGATGGACCACGCGCTGCGCCACCGCGCGCAGTGCGGCGACGTGACGCCGCCCACCCGGATCGGCTAGAAAACCCCAACAAAATCAATTACAGTGGCGTTCCGGCGGGCCTCGCCGCAAGAGGTAAGAACATGAGCGCGAAAGGGCAGCTGCTACAAGACCCGTTCCTGAACACGCTGCGCAAGGAACATGTCCCGGTTTCCATCTACCTGGTGAACGGCATCAAGCTGCAGGGACAGATCGAGTCCTTCGACCAGTACGTCGTGCTGCTGAAGAACTCGGTCACGCAGATGGTCTACAAGCACGCGATCTCCACCGTGGTGCCGTCGCGCCCGGTGACCCTGAACATTGAGCAAAGCTCCGGAAGCTAGCCTCGCGAGCATCCCGGAGCGTTCCCGCGGCCCGGACCCGGCGGCCGCAGTCCTCGTTTGCCTGGATTTCGGCGCCGGCGGCCACGCCGAGGCGATGGAGGAGTTCGAGCGTCTCGCCGAGAGCGCGGGCGCGCGCCGGCGCGCGATGGTGCGCGGCCGCCGCGACCGCCCCGACCCCAAGTTCTACTGCGGCAGCGGCAAGGTGGCCGAGATCGGGCGCGCGGCGCGGGCGCTGAACGCCGCGTTCGTGCTGTTCAACCACGAGCTCGCGCCGGCGCAGCAGCGCAACCTCGAGCGCGAGCTCAAGGCGCGCGTGCTTGACCGCACCGAGCTGATCCTCGAGATCTTCGCGCAGCGCGCCAGGACCAACGAAGGCAAGCTCCAGGTGGAGCTGGCGCAGCTGCAGCACATGTCCACGCGCCTGGTGCGCGGCTGGACGCACCTGGAGCGCCAGCGCGGCGCGCTCGGCAAGACCGGCGGCCCCGGCGAGACCCAGCTCGAGCTCGACCGGCGCTACATCGCGCGGCGCGTCAAGGTGCTGCGCGGCAAGCTCGAGCATTTCCAGCACCGGCGCGAGGTGCAGCGCCGCGCGCGCGTGCGCCGCGACGTGTTCTCGGTCTCGCTCGTGGGCTACACCAACGCGGGCAAGACGACGCTGTTCAACGCGCTCGCCAGGGCGCAGGCCTACGCCGCCGATCAGCTCTTCGCGACGCTGGACGCCACCACGCGCCGGATCCACGTCGAGGGCGCGGGCACGGTGGTGGTCTCGGACACGGTCGGCTTCATCCGCGACCTGCCGCACGAGCTGGTGGCGGCGTTCCGCGCCACGCTCGAGGAGACGGTGCGCGCCGACCTCCTGCTGCACGTCGTGGACAGCGCCTCGCCTGCGCGCGAGCAGCAGGCCGAGGACGTGAACAAGGTGCTGACCGAGATCGGCGCCGCCGGAATCCCGCAGCTCGAGGTGTGGAACAAGATCGACCTCGCGGGCGGCGGCGCGCTCGCGCCGGGGGTCGAGCGCGACCAGTATGGTAGGATTTCACGCGTTTTCGTGAGCGCGCGCACCGGTGCGGGCCTCGCCGAGCTGCGCAGCGCGATCGCCGAGGCAGCACGGCCGGCAAGCGCACCGGGCCCGGCTCCGGCTAGCGAAGCGATTTCACTCTGACCGAATCCCGATGTCCCTGAACGACCCCAACTGGGGCCGCGGCGGCTCCCGCGGTCCGGGCGGCGGCAACCAGGGCCCGCCCGACCTCGACGAGCTCTGGCGCAACTTCAACCGGCGGCTGAACGACCTGTTCGGCCGCCGCCGCGGCGGCCCGGCCGAGCCCCCGCCGCCGCCGCGCCCGCCGAGCGCGGCGCGCCTGGGCGGCGGCGCCGGGCTGATCGGCCTCATCGTCCTTGCGGTCTGGCTGGCAAGCGGCTTCTACATCGTGGTGGAGGGCCAGCGCGGCATCGTGCTCACCTTCGGCAAGTTCGCCGAGGAGACCGGCTCGGGCCTGCGCTGGCGCATGCCCTGGCCGGTCCAGTCGCACGAGATCGTGAACCTGTCGCAGGTGCGCACGCTGGAAGTCGGCTACCGCAACACGGTGAAGACCAAGGTGCTGAAGGAGTCCCTGATGCTGACGGACGACGAGAACATCGTCGACCTGCAGTTCGCCGTGCAGTACGTCGTGACCGATCCGCGCGAGTACATCTTCAACGTCCGGCGCCCGGACGAGACCGCGATGCAGGTGGCCGAGACCGCGATGCGCGAGGTGATCGGCAAGAACCGCATGGACGCGATCCTGTACGAGGCGCAGCTCGACATCGCCAATCGCGCGCGCGACCTGATGCAGGTGATCCACGACCGCTACAAGACCGGCATCCAGGTCAGCGCGGTCACGATCCAGAACGCGCAGCCGCCCGAGCAGGTGCAGGCGGCGTTCGACGACGCGGTCAAGGCCGGGCAGGACCGCGAGCGGCAGAAGAACGAGGGCCAGGCCTACGCCAACGACGTCATTCCCAGGGCGCGGGGCGCCGCCTCGCGTCTCGCAGAGGAGGCCGCGGGCTACCGCCAGCGCGTGACCGCGGCCGCCGAGGGCGACGCGTCGCGCTTCCGCCAGGTGCTCGCCGAGTACGCCAAGGCGCCCGCGGTGACCCGCGAGCGCATCTACATCGAGACCATGCAGCAGGTCCTGTCCTCGACCTCGAAGATCATGATGGACTACAAGGGCGGCGGCAACCTCCTTTACCTGCCGCTCGACAAGCTGATGCAGCAGGCGAGCGGCGCAGCGGTGCTGCCGGAGAGCGCGCCGGCACGTGCGCCCGAGCCGGCGGCGGCGCCGGAGCCGGCGCAGCAGCGCTCGCGCGAGGCACTGCGCGGCCGCGAGCGGGGAGAGCGCTGATGCGCGCCTTCGGCCCGATCGTCGCGGTCGTGGTCGGCGCGTTGCTGCTCGCCAGCTCGATGCTGTTCACCGTGGACCAGCGCCAGAACGCGATCGTGTTCCAGCTCGGCGAGGTGAAGGACGTGGTCACCCGGCCCGGGCTGCACTTCAAGTGGCCGCTGGTGCAGAACGTGCGCTATTTCGACATGCGCATCCTGACCTACGACGATGCGGAGCCGCTGCGCTTCCTCACCTCGGGCAACCGGCCGGTGCTGGTGGACTCGTTCGTCAAGTGGCGCATCAACGACATCAAGCAGTACTACGTGTCGGTGCAGGGCGACGAGTTCCGCGCCGCCACGCGCATCCGCCAGACGATCTCGGGCAGCCTGCGGGAGGAGTTCGGCAGCCGCACGGTGCACGATGTGGTCTCGGGCGAGCGCGACCTGACGATGCAGCGCGTGCGCGAAAAGGCCGACCAGGACCTGCGGCGCATCGGCGTCGAGATCGTGGACGTGCGCCTGAAGCGCGTCGACCTGCCGCAGGAGGTGAGCGAATCGGTCTACCGCCGCATGGAGGCCGAGCGCAAGCGCATCGCCAACGAGCTGCGCTCGACCGGCGCGGCGGAAGCCGAGAAGATCCGGGCCGACGCCGACCGTCAGCGCGAGGTGATCCTTGCCGAAGCCTACCGCGACGCGCAGCGCGTGCGCGGCGAGGGCGACGCCAGGGCCGCCGGCATCTACGCCGCGGCGTTCCAGCAGAACCCGGAGTTCTATTCGTTCTACCGCTCGATGGAGGCCTATCGCGCCGCCTTCCGCGGGCGCTCGGACCTGATGCTGCTGGAGCCGAACTCGGAGTTCTTCCGCTACCTGAAGGATGCCGCCGGGCGCCCGGCCGCCGGCAAGAAGTGATGCGCCATGGGCACCACATTGCTGATGGCGCTCGCCCTCATGCTGGTGATCGAGGGCGCGCTGCCGTTCCTTGCGCCTAGCGTCTGGCGCGAGACCTTCCGCCGCATCATGCAGCTGAGCGACGGCCAGATCCGCTTCTTCGGCCTGACCTCGATGCTCGCCGGCGTGCTGCTGCTCGTGATCGCGCGCTGGTAGGGGGTTGCGCCATGCGCTGGCTGCTGCCCGAGCACATCGACGACATCCTGCCCGCCGAGGCCGCGCGCATCGAGGCGCTGCGCCGCGCGCTGCTGGACCTGTTCGCCGGCTGGGGCTACGAGCTGGTGATGCCGCCGCTGCTCGAGTACCTGGAGTCGCTGCTCACCGGCACCGGGCACGACCTCGACCTGCGCACCTTCAA
Source organism: uncultured Enterobacteriaceae bacterium (assembly GCA_964627075.1). Taxonomy (GTDB): domain Bacteria; phylum Pseudomonadota; class Gammaproteobacteria; order Burkholderiales; family SG8-39; genus 2-02-FULL-66-14. Next base: position 47,496 of record CAZVHU010000005.1, read on the forward strand.
GCTGGTGGACCAGCTCTCCGGGAAGATGATGGGGGTGCGCGCCGACATCACGCCGCAGGTCGCGAGGATCGACGCGCACCTGCTCAACCGCTCGGGGGTCGCGCGCCTGTGCTACTGCGGCAGCGTGTTGCACGCGCGCCCCGCGACCCCGGAGGCGACGCGAGAGCCGATCCAGATCGGCGCCGAGATCTACGGCCACGCCGGCACTGAGTCCGACCTCGAGATCCAGCGGCTGCTGTGCCGCGCGCTCGAGGCGGCGGGCGTGAAGGGCGCGCGCATCGACATCGGTCACGTCGCGGTGTTCCGGTCGCTCGCGCGCGCCGGCGGCGTCGGCCGCGAGCTGGAGGTGGAACTGTTCGAGGCGCTGCAGAAGAAGGACGTGCCGGCGCTGCGCGGGCTCGCAAGGGGGCTGGAGGCGCGCACGCGCGAGGCGCTGCTGCTCCTGCCCGAGCTCTACGGCGGCCGCGAGGTGCTGAAGCTCGCGGCGAAGCGCCTGCCGCGCATCCCGGCGCTGCGCCGCGCGCTGGCGACGCTCCAGGCGCTCGCCGAAGCGTGCACCATTCCCGCGAGCTTCGACCTCGCCGAGCTGCGCGGCTACCACTACCATTCAGGCGTGGTGTTCGACGCCTACTGCAGGGGCGTCGCCGGCCCGGTGGCGCGCGGCGGGCGCTACGACGAGGTCGGCAAGGCCTTCGGCCGGCCGCGCCCGGCGACCGGCTTCTCGATCGACCTGCGCGAGCTCGCGGGCGCCGCCTCGATCAGGCCCTGGCGGGTAAAGCGCGCGCCGCGTACATGAGCCGCCCCGCGAGAAACGTCGTCGTCGTCGGCACGCAGTGGGGCGACGAGGGCAAGGGCAAGATCGTCGACTGGCTCACCGACCACGCCCAGGGCGTGGTGCGCTTCCAGGGCGGGCACAACGCCGGCCACACGCTGGTGATCGGCGGCAAGAAGACGGTGCTGCACCTGATTCCTTCGGGGATCCTGCGCCCCGACGTGGACTGCTTCATCGGCAACGGCGTGGTGGTCTCGCCGCAGGCGCTGGTCGAGGAAATGGACGAGCTGGAATCCGCTGGCGTGCGCGGCGTGGTGGCGCGCCTCTGCATTTCCGAGGCCTGCCCGCTCATCCTGCCCTACCACGCCGCGCTCGACGCTGCGCGCGAGGCGGCGCGCGGCGCGCAGAAGATCGGCACCACCGGCCGCGGCATCGGCCCCGCCTACGAGGACAAGGTGGCGCGCCGCGCCATCCGGCTGCAGGACCTGTTCGACGCCGAGCGCTTCTCCGACAAGCTGCGCGAACTGCTCGAGTTCCACAACTTCGTGCTCGAGCGCTACTACCGCCAGCCGCCCGTGGACTACCGCAAGACGCGCGACGAGGCGCTGCAGCTCGCGCCGCGCCTCGCGCAGCTCGTGGCGGACGTGCCGCGCGCGCTCTATCACGCCAATCGCGCAGGCAAGAACCTGCTGTTCGAGGGCGCGCAAGGCGCGCTGCTCGACATCGACCACGGCAGCTATCCCTACGTCACCTCGTCCAACTGCGTCGCGGGCGCCGCGGCGGCGGGCGCCGGAATCGGGCCGCACCACCTGCACTACGTGCTCGGCATCACCAAGGCCTACACCACGCGCGTCGGCAGCGGGCCGTTCCCGACCGAGCTGGTGGACGACGTCGGCGAGCGGCTGCGCCAGCGCGGCCAGGAGTTCGGCGCCACCACCGGGCGGCCGCGGCGCACCGGCTGGTTCGACGCCGCGGCGCTCAAGCGCTCAATTCAACTCAACGGCGTCTCGGGCCTGTGCATCACCAAGCTCGACGTGCTGGACGGCGTCGAGTCGGTGAAGATCTGCGTCGGCTACGACATCGGCGGCACGCTGAGCGAGATCCTGCCCGTGGGGGCGGAGGAGCTCGCGCGCTGCGTGCCGGTGTACGAGGAGATGCCGGGATGGCAGGAGAGCACCGTGGGCATCCGGGAGCACGACCGGCTGCCGAAAGCCGCACGGGCCTACCTCGCCCGCATCGAGGCGCTGTGCGGCGTGCCGATCGACCTGATCTCCACCGGGCCGGAGCGCGACGAGACCATCGTCCTGCGCCACCCCTTCAAGCGGTGAGCCGGCCGCAGCGCGGCAAAGTGTAAAGCGTGACTTTACAGTTCGGGGCCGGGCGCCCCGCGCGGCTGCTCGGCGACCGCGAGGTTCTCGATCTGGGCGCCGCAGCTCGCGCACTGCACCTCGCCGCCGGGGTAGAGCAGGAAGCGGTCGGCCTCGCAGCGCATGCAGTAGTAGGAGCTCTCCCCCAGGGGCAGGCGGGAAGGGTGGGTATCGGAGCGCCGCGCGACGCGCTCGGCAAGTCGGACGACCTGTCCCATCAGCTTGTTATCTCCATGTTCTGGCGAGACATTCCGGAAGCCGCCCGGCGGGACGGCGCTTGACATCGGATAAGCCGGGCGCCGCGAAAGGCCCGCAATCCGGTTCCCGGCGCTGCGCGCGCGGCGTATATTGTTCGGCTCCAGCTCCGACCTGCCCAGTACCCCGCTCAAGGAGACCGCCATGGCCGACCCGCAAGCACAATTCCTCGACTTCTACCGCGGCAACCTCGAGGCGATGCTCGGCATGGCGCGCAGCTCGCTCGACGAGGCCGAGCGCCTGCGCACGCGCCAGCTGGAGTCGATCCGCGCTGCCCTCGAGCAGAACGCCGAGCTCGCCCGCGAGGTCGCGGGCGCCAAGAGCGCCGAGGAGCTGCTCGGCGCGCAGGCGAAGTTCGCCAGCCACCAGCTCGAGGTCGCGCTCGGCTACTGGGGCAGGCTGTT